>JAMDCE010000186.1 GCA_023489135.1 Chloroflexota bacterium | reverse complement strand
CTCCTTAACTTTGAGTTTCGCCAGAGTATTCGTGGAAGCCACGGCCTGTCTTGACGCCCAATTGGTTAGCGCTGACCAGGCGTTGGAGGGTCTCCGGCGGGGCAAACCGCGGACCAACACGGTCGGTGAGCTGTTGGAGGCTTGCCAGGAGAGTATCCAAGCCCATGGCGTCGGCGGCGGCGAGCGGACCGACCCTCAGCCCTGCCCCGGCCCGCATAGAAAGGTCGATATCTCGGGCCGACGCAACACCTTCTTCCAGGCAGCGGCAGGCCTCCAGAAACTGAGCCGCCACGAAGCGGCTGATCAAGTCATTCTTGTTCATCTATCTTCGTCCTCCAAAGGCATAAAAGGCTATATCGAGCTCAGCTGAGTCAGCCCGTTCAGCCCGTATGAGCATAAAATCCTTGCCCGGTCTTAATCCCCAGATGGCGAGCTTCAATCAGCCTGCGCAGGCTTTCGGGCGCCTTGAATCGCTCTCCGTAGGCTTCTTCGAGCGTCACCGCGACGTCATAGACGATATCTAAACCAAGCGTATCAGCCAGCAGGAACGGACCGATGGGTAGCCCTGCGCCTTCTCGGAGCGCCAGGTCCATCTCCTCCATCGTCGCTCCGGTCTCTTCCTGGAAGCGAATGGCCTCGATCATAGAGGCCATCAGGATCCGATTGACCAGAAAACCGGGGCATTCTTTCACGCGAACGGCGATCTTCCGGAGGGATTCGGCAAAGCTTACCGCTGTGTCCAGGGTATCTTCGCTGGTGGCCTGTCCGGCAACCACCTCGATTAGCTTCATCACGCTGGCTGGATAGAAGAAATGGAATCCGACAACCTTATCCGGACGCCGGGTGGCGTCGGCCATCTCGGAGATAGACAGTGCCGACGTGTTGGTGGCCAGAATGGCGTGGGAGGGGCAAGCCTCATCGAGTTCGGCAAAGACCTTTTTCTTTATTTCCATTTTCTCAGGGACGGCCTCGATGACGAAATCGACGTCGGTAAAGTCATCGTAGGTGGTGGCGGGGATGATTAGATCCATCTTATCGCGCATCTGCTGGGCCGACATCTTACCTTTATCTACCCGACGTTGGTAGATAGTTTGGGCGTGCTGGAGGCCCTTCTGGACTAGTTCGTCGTTGACATCCTTCAGTATGACAGGCAACTCGCTCCAGCTTATGACTTGGGCGATCTCCACCCCCATAGTTCCGGCCCCGATCACGGCCGCCTTGAAAACGTACATCTACTACCGCCTTTCGATTATCAGGGAACCTCCCTGACCTCCCCCAACGCAGAGGGTGGCGAGGCCCAGGCTGAGGTCTCGTTTGATCATCTCGTAAAGTAGGGTGAGCGTCAGGCGCAGCCCTGTCGCTCCGATAGGATGACCCAGAGCGATGGCTCCGCCATTGACGTTGACGATCTCTCGATTGAGTCCCATCATCTGCTCAACGGCCAGATACTGGACCGCGAAGGCCTCGTTGAATTCGATCAACTGAACGTCATCAAGCCTGAGGCCACCCTTTTTCAGTGCCAATGGCGTGGAGGCCGCGGGACCGATGCCCATATAGGCTGGGTCCACCCCGGAATAGGCATAGGACCGGACATAGGCCAGAGGGGAAAGATTCAGCTCGGTGGCCTTCTCGGCGCTGGCCAGGATGATCGCCCCCGCCGCGTCGTTCAGAGGACACGAGTTTCCTGGTGTCACGGTCCCGTTTTTCTTATAGATGGTAGGGTAGAGTGAAAGTTTCTGCATGGACAGACCGGCCTGGGGGGACTCGTCCTGGGTGACTGGCTCTGGTTCACCGTGTGGCTTGGGCACTTGAACGGCGACGATCTCCTCCTTGAATTTGCCCATGCGAATGGCCCGGAAAGCCTTGTTATGGCTTTCGATGGCGTAGCGATCCTGCTCCTCCCTGCCGATGCCGTACTTAGCGGCTATATTCTCCGCGGTTTCGCCCATTACCAGGCCGCTAAGCGGGTCGGTAAGGCCGCTCCAGACTCCATCGAAGATGGTATTATGGCGGAGGCGAAAACCCCAGCGGGCGCCGCTGAGGATATAGGGCGCCTGACTCAGATTCTCTACACCGCCAGCGAGAACAACCTCGGCATCACCGGCTTTGATGGCCTGGACGCCGGAGGTGATCGCCTGCATGCCCGAGGCGCAGTTGCGCTGGACGGAGAAGGCAGGCACTTCGAGAGGAAAGCCAGCTTTGACGGCGATGACGCGAGCAATGTTGGCCGCGTCGTGAGGCTGTCCGCCGCAGCCGAATATCACTTCGTCAATCTCCGCCGGATCGATCCCGCTTCGGTTCACTGCTTCGGCGGCCGCGACTACTCCCAGATCCACGGCGGCGAAATCGCGGAAAACGCCGCCGAAGGCGCCGACCGGAGTTCGGCAGCCAGCAAGAATGACAACTTCAGTCACAACAACCTCCCAGGGGACACTGACTGCGATCAGATGGTTGGGTCAAGAGGGGATGGCAATCAACCACGATTACTGCCGCAGAGGCCTTTCTGACCAATACTATAGCAGTGTTATCGCCAGAATTATAGCATTCGTGTCAACATAAGGGATCCGCAGCCGCCATGGTGTCTTCCGTGCGCCCTATCCGATACCCCTATCCGGAGCCGTGTCCAGAAAACCGGCCTGGGCCGGAGAGAACTGGCGCCAGCGATTCGTGTCCGTGCGCATTTGACCATCCTGGGACGATGGATTGCCTCCGGCAGACCGGTTTCGCCTTGGCCAGAGACAGCGGCGTGGCGGTAACCATACACGCTGGCGGGCTCAGAGTCAACAGGAAACCCGCGCCTAGGCGCTTTTGTGGAAACAGACGTGGTCGCCCATGGCGTAGGCGTCGATCAAGTCGTCTACGCCCAACCTGGCGCTGCGGGGACCGATCCGCTGCAGGTAGCCATCGACGACTGGATTGGTGGACCGCCAGCTACCCCAGATCGGATCTCGGTAGTAGGCGAAGCAGGCGTCACATACTCCGAAACCAGGGCGGCTCCACAGCTTGCGTTCGTAGCGGCGCACTGTGTGGAGATCCACCATTTCATCGATGAAGAGTTGAGCGTCCACATCGTGATGGCTCAACCCCTTCCGGACCAGGGATCCAAAGAGGACAACGACTATCTTGTGCTGAGATCCTTTCAGGAAATCGCCGATCTCCTGGGCGGCGTAGTGCCAGGTGTACATTTATCGGCTCCTCTTCGTCTATGATCGATCGTCGGTCCCTGGCCGCGCTGTTTTGGCCACAGCAGCACCTTGCGCGGTTTGGGATGTCCTTTGTGGAATAGACTTCGGAGGCCCGAAGAACGGACCCGCGGAATCCGAAATAGGTTTGTTCGTGATGACCTGTGGTAGGGAGTGTGGCAATGGCGGCGGAGCAGACAGGCGGCCAGCCGCATCGGCTGGATAAGGAATGGGAATCTCGCTTGCCCGAGGAGCGCTTAGCAACTGGGAGAGCGAGGGCCGATTGACCGGGAGGGTTGCATGTGATACAATACATGACAACCCGCACCTACCTAACAGGTCGGTAGGCTAGCCCCTTCGGAAAGAGCCTGCAAGCATCGCCGGAGGGGCTAACATTTTCCTGGTTTGGAAAAGTGCGCAAGGGTTCCGGTTCGCTATTGGGTTCGATTACGCACTGGTTCCCCGGCTCCTACGGTCCGGAGAACTAGGTAAATCGCTCTGGACGGGGCTGGGGCTAACGTCCCTCGGCAGGGAAAGAGCTCCTTCGGCAGGTGTCGTCGACTTCAGAACACGCCGTGATGGGCTGGGCGACCAGCCGGTCGAGTCTCCGCCCGTCAATGGTCTCTTCTTTCTTGAGAAGCTCGGCAATTTCCACCAGCTTGTCCTTCTTCTCAAGCAAGATGTGCTTCGCGGCCTTGTAGGCCTCTTCTACCAAATGGATCACGGCGTGATCGATTTTGGCAGCGATAGCATCGCTGATAGAGTCAGCGGGTCCGTTTTCTTCCTTCGGCGTGAAGGACGCAAGGCCCAGATCGCTCATCCCAAACTCGCAGACCATCCGTCGGGCAATTCTGGTTACGACGTCAATGTCCTGCTTGGCACCAGTGGTGATATCGCCAAAGATCAATTCCTCCGCCGCACGCCCACCCATCGCCCCGGCCATCCGGGCTAATAGCTGAGACTTGGTTATCAGATATCTATCTTCTTTGGGCATTTGTACGGTAATGCCTAGCGCCTGTCCCCGCGCCATAATCGAGACCTTATGCACCGGGTCGGCGTTGCGCATGGACTTCATTACTAGAGCGGA
>JAMDCE010000575.1 GCA_023489135.1 Chloroflexota bacterium | reverse complement strand
GGTCTCTGCACAGCTGGCGTATAAGAAAGAGAAATCGTGGGGGAAACCGTTCAACCAGCTTCCGGGAGGTATGGCACAGATTGAAACAAGGCCGGCCGTGGTGTTCTCTGAAGGCGTGTCTCGCGGCCGGATGACGATCAACCGGTGGGTCGAGGCGATGTCGACGGCTCCAGCACGGATATTCGGGCTCTATCCGCGAAAAGGCATTATCGCTCCGGGCAGCGACGCCGATATCGTCGTCTACGATCCATCCGTCAGGAGGACTCTGACCAACCGTGATCTTCACCAGGGGACCGACTACACCGTGTTCGAGGACCTTGAACTGCTCGGCCAGCCGGTGATGACTATGCTGCGTGGGAAGGTAATTGTCGAGAACGGTACCTATGTGGGCTCCACGGGCCAGGGGTTGTTCTTACCCCGAAGTATAGCTCGAGATGTCTTGGAACGACCTGTTGTGTAGAAACAACATGTTTTCGAAGAACACGGTCTGACAATCCATCTCAGCACAGGAGAAACCGATGCGCAAATGGGAAGAAGTATTTCCGGAAGTTGACCGGCAGATCTATGCCAAGGCTGGCATGAGCAGGCGGGAAGCATTTGGCCGTAAGCCCGCCGTCTTGATCATCGACGTGGTCGAATCATTCACAGGTTCGCGGCCGGAGAACGTTCTGCAATCCATCGAGGAATATAGCACCAGTTGCGGAGACGTTGCCTGGAAAGCGCTAAATAGCATCAAATCTCTGCTCGACGCAGGTCGCGAAGCGGGTGTACCTGTTGTGTATACCAAAGGGGATGCCACGAACAAGTACCACTGCGGGGATTCGACCAAGGGACTGGTAGGCAAGGAGATACTGCGAGTTCACAACACGCCGATTCCGGCCGTCATCGCCCCGCTGCCCAGTGAGTACGTCCTACGCAAGACCAGGGCCAGTGCCTTCTTTGGCACGCCTCTGGCCACGTACTTTCACCGGCTTGGCGTGGACTGTCTGATAGTCGGAGGGACCAGCACTTCGGGCTGTGTTCGGGCCTCGGTAATCGATGCGTATTCCCACGGTTATACGGTCTTCCTGGTGGAAGAGTGCTGCTTCGATCGCTCGGAGTTCTCCCATCTGGTTAACCTGTTCGAAATGAATGCCAAGTACGCCAACGTTATCACCGTGGCCGAGGCCCTCGATTATCTGAAAGGCCAAGGAGGTGCAGTTAAGAGCGAGAAGTCTGACTAGCTGAGGCTTTCCGATCGAGCACTACAAGCGATTTACGACAAGGTTCGGCCGTACGCCATAGCTGAAGGGGCATCTAATTGAATGCCCCGGGACGTAAGCCGGCCAAATCGCAACAAGAACTGCCGTCAGGTGGCAGGAGTATTAAAGGAGGGTTCATCGTGAGGAAGGTACTTATTCTGTTAGTCGCGCTGGTCTTTGCGCTTGGCACTCTGCTAACGGCGTGCTCGAGCGGGCAGGCTCCTGCTCCGGCAAGTGCGCCCAAGGCCGAAGCCCCGGCGCAACCCCAGGCGGAGACCAAGGCCGCGCCCAAGGCGGAGACCAAGGCCGCGCCGACAGCGGAAGCCAAGGCCCTTGAGCCGTACAAGATCGGCGGCACTTTTGTGATGACCGGTGACCAGGCGGAATACACCAAGAAGAACCTTATCGCCGGCATGGACTTCGCCATCGAGGAGATCAACGCCAAGGGCGGGATCAATGGACACAAGCTGCAGGGCGTTTACGAGGATAGCAAGGGGGACCCCAAGGAGGGCGTTGCGGCTATGCGCAAGCTGGTGGAGGTTGACAAGGTGCCCGCTGTCGTCACGATTTACACTTTTGTCACCTTCGCTCAGATTCCCGTCGCCGACGAGACTAAGACGATCCTCTACGCCGCGTCAGTCCAGCATCCCGACCTGATCAAGAATAGCCCGTGGACCTTCAGGAACGCTCCGACCGCCGCACAAGAGGGGAGTTACATAGCCGAATGGGCAGCGGGGAAACTGAATCCGAAGTCAGTCGCGGTTATGTACGAGGAGAATGACGCCATCAGGCTTCAGAACAATACTTTCAGAGACGTATTCACCAAAAGCGGTGGTAAGGTCCTTGGCGAGGAAACCTTCAAGCCAAACGATACCGATTTTCGTGCACAACTCTCCAAGCTTCGCAGCACCAATGCGTCAAATCTCGTGATCCACGGGTCGGCGCCCGTAGAGAAGGCACGAATCATGAAACAGGCCCGCGAGATGGGCTGGAACGTGCAGTTCATCATCTCGTCTCCCCTGGAGGACAAGCAAACGATTGAGATCGCCGGTAGCGCCGCCGAAGGCGCGATATACGACGCTGCTTACGTTGACCCCGCCTGGATAAAGCGATTCAAAGACAAGTACGGCTACGAGCCCGACCCGAATGCGGCCAAGAACTACGACGCCGTGAAGGTCATCGCTATCGGTCTGGAGAAAGGCGGTACCGACACCACGAAGATGGCCAAGGCAATGACCGAGATCAAGGAATACAACGGCGCGCTCGGGAAGCTGGTATTCGACGGGAGCCGCGAAGCCAAGATTCAGATGCTGATGAAGACCATCAAGAACGGCCAGTTCGTCGAGCTGAAGTAGCTGGGGTTCTTCGCAGGTCTTCTTACGAAGGAAACCGAGATCTTAGCCCTCTGGCGTGGCGGGAAAGCCTGGAAGCGGCGGAGCCCGCTGCGCCAGGAGGGGCCAGGAGTACCTATGTCGCTCCTCGTTCAACTGGTGCTAAACGGAATCGTAGCCGGCGGGATATACGCCTTGATGTCCCTCGGCTTTGGCGTGATTTATAATGCGACGCGCATTTTTCACGTACTTGCTATCCTCGTAAACGCCCTGGGGGCCTACATTTTCTTCTGGCTTGTGGTTGGGGTGGGCGTAAATCCTTACCTGGCGTTTCTGTTCGTCATTCCACTGTCCGCGCTCGCCGGCATGGTCATGGATATTCTCGCCTACCGACCGATAAGAGCGCGCAGAGGTGGGCTGACCACGCTTTTTGTGGTGTCGCTCGGCTTATTGATACTTCTGCAGAACTTCTATGCGTTCGCCTTCGGGGAGGAAACCAAAGTCGTCCACCAGGGACCGCTCCCGGCTTACAACCTGTTTGGCCTGACGGTCACCCCGGTCCACGTGTCGGTCTTGGTCGTCTGCGCGGTCATTCTGCCGGTGACGCAGCTGTTTCTTACCAGAACTAAGCTGGGTCGGGCAGTCCGGGCACTGTCCTGCAACTCTGATCTGGCCGTGGTAGTCGGTGTCGATGTGCCGCGTACTTACTTGGTCGTCTTTGCCCTTGGCTCTGCACTTGCTGGCCTGGCAGGGGCACTTCTGTCATTTGATTTGGGAGCCCAACCTTACGTCGGATTCGTGGTCATTCTATATGCCATAGTCTCGGTAATAGTCGGAGGAGTGGGGTACCTGCCGGGCGCCATCGCCGGAGCATTCCTGCTCGGTTTAGTTCAGAACCTGAGCCTGTACGTGATATCAGTCCAGTGGCAGGATGTCGTCGTTTTTGGGCTACTGTTCCTATTCCTGGTGTTCCGGCCACAGGGCGTTTTTGGTACCGCCATCGTTTCACGGAGGTTCTAGTCAGGTCCCGATGGAGTATCTGATTTACGTTTCGACGCTGGCCTGCATATACGTAATCCTGGCGGTGTCGCTCAACCTGCTCGTGGGCTACACGGGGATATTTTCCTTTGCCCACGCGGCATTTTACGGAATTGGCGCCTATGCATCGGCTATCGTCGTTACCAAGCTAGGCGTAAACTTCCTACCGGCAATAGTGGCTGCCATCGTCATCACGGCAGCAGTGGCCGCGGCCGTTGGCGTGCCTGCCTTGAGGACAGGAGGTGACTACTTTGTTCTTGCCTGCTTTGCGCTCCAAATTGTCACTACCCGTGTTCTCAATAATTGGGTCGACGTTACTGGTGGCCCGTACGGAATAACCGGGGTGCCGCGTCCCAGGATATTCGACTTCAGCCTCTCGTCCGGACTCCTGTATTTCCCGCTCGCGGCCGCGTTTGCCCTCCTCGTCGTCTACGCCTGCTGGCGATTGGTGTCTTCGCCCTATGGCCTCACTCTTCAGGCCATTCGTGAGGATGAGTTGGTGACGCAGGTGCTGGGTCGAGATGTTACCCGAGTTAAGATAGCCATCTTCGCAATTTCCGCGGGACTTGCGGCCATTGGCGGGGGCCTGTACGCTTACTACATCGGGGTGGTGGATCCTGGTAGCTTCGGCATTAACGAAATCATCCTCCTGTGGGCCAGCGTCGAAAC
>JAMDCE010000516.1 GCA_023489135.1 Chloroflexota bacterium | reverse complement strand
TGCCAGAGATCGGGGTTGAGCTGGAACAGAGTCTCGCCCGTGTCAGCATCCATCACGAAGGCGGCTCGAGAGTCAAGGGCCGGCGGAGATAAAGCGGGTTCGGTAGACGCGGCTACTTGTGAAGCAGCCTGATTCTCTGGCGTTGGGGTTGCCGATGGTGTATCCGCTGAAGTGACAATTGGCGTCGCGATCCGGGTTGGTTCGGCGGTAGGAGGTATGGTGGGAGTCTGCAGATTGCCCGCTAAGGCCGGAGCAGCGGGATTAGAGTGTGGGGGAGAGTTAGGGGCCTGAAAAATAGTGTAGTTGCCAGCAAGTCCAAACAGGACCAGAGCCAGGACAATGGCGGGCAGGGAGTAACGGGAAATGGGCCTGCGGAAGAATCCCCTGGGTAGCACGGCGGTGCCTTTCTAGCTGCGACGACGAACGAAAACCGGCAAACCGCTAGGTTTGGTGGCTCTTGGTATTTATCCTCCTTATGAAATCGGTTGCCCGTGAGCGGGCCGAACACCGGCCGATCGGACCCGCTTCCCCATTCTTGCGCACTTTCTTTGGATGCGCAGGGCCAACTGGTGGCCTTAGGAAAAACGGTGACTTGGAGTATAGATGGTGCAAGAAGCGGAAGAGCTACTCTTCCAGCATCGCGACGGCGCGAATAGGAGAGCCGGAACCATTCCGGATTTTCAACGGCAGCCCGATATACCGGAATCTCTTACCCGCGACTTCACTCAAGTCGCCCAGATTCTCGATGTTGAGCTTGTGCTTCTCCCGGCAAACCTGGTGCACTGGGAAATTCCTGGTGACGGCGGTGTCAACGCTGGGGGCATCGGCACCGATGCTGACCGCTCCCTGGTCATAGATCCATTCGGCCGCCTCGCGGCTCAGACCGGGGTAGGCCGTCAGGTAGTCTGGAGTGCCATAGGTTCGACCGTAGTGGCCTGTGTGCATCAGCACTGTGTCGCCCGGCCGAAGATCGAGTCCGGCCTTTTCTAGAGCGTCCTTAATGTCTTGCAGTGACATCTCGGTCCGCGGCGGAATATGGGACATATCCAGGCAAATCGCGCCTGTAACGAACCAATCGAGGGGGAGCCTCTCGATGGACGGCGACCCCGGGGTGGGGTCGACGTGACTGATGGAATCCACATGGGTAGGCCCGTGGGTCGACATAAAGATTGACTCAGACTCGTAGCCGTAGTTCTCGGTGAACTTGCCCGAGGAACGCGTGCTCTCGTGCGTATCGACGAACGTTATCTCCGTCTGAGGGTGACCGGGAAAGACTGGCATTCCAACGTAAATCTCGGCGCTAAGATCAACTAAACGAGATCCCATTATCTATCAATCCTCCATGTAGCTTCCAAAGGCCTGAAAGATCGCACCTAAGTGCGTTTTCGCTAGGCTTGCTTTTCCCATATAGCCTTCAACACCTTCGCCGGAGTGATGGGTAATTCATCGATCCAAATGCCGACGGCATCGTGAATGGCGCTGGCGATCGCCCCAGATTGTACGTTTGCGGTGAACTCTCCACAACCCTTCGCCCCGTAGGGGCCGGTAGGACAGGGCTTCTCGACTATAATGGCTTCGACATCGGGCATATCCTTGGCGGTCGGAATAACGTAATCGTGGAAATTACGCGGTTGCCTATCGACACTGGGATAGAACGGGGTCAAGTCTTCCATAAGCCCATAACCGATGCCACCGGCCGCTCCTCCGTGGATCTGCCCCTCCACCAGGACGGGGTTGATGGCCTTCCCAACATCAAAGGCCATCACTAGTTTCTGAACCTCAACTTCTCCTGTCTCCGTATCGACCTCCACGTCGGCGATGCAGGTGGCATACTCGTAGGCGTCATAGGGCTCGCCCGCGCCAGTCTCTGGATCCGGAAGGTCGGGGGCCTTCATAAAGCTGCCTGTTCCCACCAGGAACTTGCCCACGTTCCAGGTGGCTTTCGTCGCGAGATCGGAGATAGGAATGGACTGTTCGGGATAGGCCTTGACGAATACGTGCCCGTCACTAGCCTCAAGCTGATCGGTGGGAGCACCCAGCTCCTCGGTTGCGACCTCCAACAGCACCTGCCTCGCATTGGCGGCCGCTTCCTTCACGGCCTTGCCCGTCATATAGGTGGCCCTGCTGGCGAAAGACCCCGTGCAAATGGGTGAGGTGTCCGTGTCGGAGTTAATGACGTTGATGCTCTCATACGGAAGGCCCAGTTCTTCTGCGGCCATTTGGGCGAAGACGGTCTTGGCACCCTGGCCATGGTCCACTGTCCCTATGAGCAGGTCAGCGCTACCATCCGGTTTGATCCGCACGATGGCCTGACTGGGGTCTCCTCCGCCGGTAAGTCCCGTGGTATGGTGAATGAGGCTTATCCCTCTTCCTCGCTTCTTCACTTTGGCTCTCCTCTCATAGCTTCGAGCATTAGCGATTGGTTGGGAGAGGCCACCCAGCCGCCTTGGCCGCGGCCTCCAGCGTCTCTACCGCTCCGACTGCCGCCATGACCTGTCGTGTCGGACTCAAGTCTCCATCTCTTAGCGCGTTGAGAAGACGGATTTCCAGCCGATCCATTCCAAGCGCGTCGGCTATCTTGTCCATCTGCATTTCCCAGGCAAAAGACGGTTGGGCTATCCCAAAACCGCGAACGGCGCCTGTTGGCTGCTTGTTCGTGTAGACCACATAGCCGTCAGCCCAAAGGTTGGGGATATTGTATGGCCCTCGGTTGGTGAAGCAGTGCTTATCCATGCACATGTTGCCCCACAAGTTGTAGGCACCGGTGTCCTCAACCGAGTATATCTTCCGCGCGACTATCTTCCCGTTTTTCTGAACTCCGTCCTTGTACTCCATATAGAACGGATTGCGGTTGGACGAGATCAGAAACTCTAACTCTCTGCTCCAACGCCATTTGACCGGCTTCCCTGTCTTCAAAGCCAAAATGGCCGTGATTGGCTCAGTAGACAGGTCGTTCTTGGATCCGAAGCCTCCCCCGACTGTGCCTCCGACCAGCTTTATTTTGTTCATCGGTTTGTTCAGAATTCCCGCCAACTGGCCGGCGTGAAAATACAGCGCCTGGCTCACGGTGTAGATGGTCAATTTCCCCGAAGCGTCGGCCGTGGAAATGCTGACGTGAGGCTCCAACTGGGCGTGTTCAGAGGATTGAGTCTGGTAGCTACCTTCGATTACCAGGTCGGCCTCGGCAAAGCCTCTTTCAATATCCCCAAGCCGGATCTGGCGGCAAGCTTTGTCGCCAAAGTAAGCGATGTTGCCTCCCTCGTGGATAATGGGCGCTCCAGGCTTCATCGCTTCCAAAGGATCAAAGACGGCGGGGAGCACTTCATACTCTACCTTGATCTGTTGGACGGCCTCGTGTACGGTGTCCTCGTCCACGGCCGCCACGGCCGCCACTGGCTGGCCAACGTACCGCACGAAGTCGTCCGCCAGAACCGGTTCGTCGGGAATGGCCCCATATCGATTTGTCGGAACGTCCTTGTGAGTGATTACCGCGGCCACTCCGGCCACCCGTTCCGCTTTGCTGGTATCGATATTGATAATCTTGGCGTTGGGATGAGGGCTGAGCAAGGCCTGACTGTAGAGCATGCCGGGCAAAGAAAGGTCGTCAATATAAATCGTCTGTCCGGTGACGTGCTGAAGGCCGTCGTAGCGGCGGACGGATTTACCGACTATTGTGGTCACGCTGTGCCTCCCTTCAAATGGCAGCGGCCGCGGAGGATTCCGCGCCGGCGGCGCTCTGGATAGCTTTCACTATGTTCACATAGCCGGTGCACCGGCACAAGGTTCCGGAAATGGCCTCCCTTATCTCATCCTCAGTCGGATGAGGATTCTCCTGTAGGAGCGCCTGACCGAGGAGGATCATCGAAGGGGTACAGAAACCGCACTGCGCGGCGTACTTCTCGTGGAAAGCCAGCTGCAGAGGATGGAGATGCGTCGGATCACCAAGAGCCTCCACTGTCGTGATCTGCTTCCCGCGCGCTGTCACGGCGAGGACCATACACGACTTGACCGGCTTACCGTCGAGAAGGATGGTGCAAACTCCACAGTCTCCCGTTTCGCAACCCAACTTCGGGCTGGTAATCCGCACCTGCTCTCGCAGAGCATCCAGCAGAGTCGTTGTCGCCTTCGCCGTCACGCTGACGCGACGTCCATTGATCTCGAGGGGCACTTCGTACTGCATTGGGCCAGCCCTCCTTTTATCTTCCGTTGAGGTTGAGGCGTATGCTCCCGACCCAACCCTGTCCAAGTGTCTCAATGGGGACCAAAGCGGCTGGAACGCTGCCTGCGGCG
>JAMDCE010000291.1 GCA_023489135.1 Chloroflexota bacterium | reverse complement strand
TGCTGTTCTGGCGAGGCCCATCGGCGATCTGGTGGCAGTGGTGGATGCCGTGGCGGTGGGGCTCAGAAATCGGCGGGAAATTATCACGAACCTGATGGAGACTAACATTGGCTGAGATACGCCCGTTCAAGGGCCTGAGATACTCCCCTGACTTTGCCGACAGTATGGACCAGGTGACCGCTCCTCCCTATGATGTGATCTCGCCGGAACAGCAGCGAGCCCTGTATGCCCGCAGCGAGCACAACGTCATAAGGCTGGAGTTCGGGCTGGAGTTCGAGGGAGACTCGCCGCCAGACAATCGATACACGCGCGCCCGGGAACTGTTCGAGCAGTGGCTGCGCGACGGCGTGCTCGTGGCCGATCGCAAGCCTTCGATGTACCTCTACCAGCACGAGTTTGAATTTCGCGGATCTCGACGCGCTCGTCGCGGTGTAATGGCGGGTCTTCGACTTGAAGATCCGGACTCGGGGATCGTCCTGCCGCACGAGGATACCCTCGACAAGCCGTTAGGCGATCGCCTTGACTTGATGCGGGCGTGCCACGCCAACTTCAGTCCTGTTTTCGGGCTCTTCGAAGACAAGAACGCGCACGTAGCCGGATTGTTGGAAGCGGTGGCCGCGTCTACTCCCGTGATCAAAGTGAATGGCTCTGGCGGCGAGGCTCACACCGTTTGGATCGTCGAGGAGCCGGCGCTTCTGCGCGCCTTGGCTGAAGCGATTGCCCCTTCACCCGTGTTCATTGCCGATGGCCATCATCGCTATAAGACCGCCCTGCGCTATCGCGATGAGGTCCGGGCGGCCAATCCCCGCTTTACCGGCGATGAGGCCTACAACTACGTGATGGCGCTCTTAGTGGAGCTGAGCGATCCCGGTCTGGTTATTCTCCCCACGCACCGCGTCGTGGCTCGGGACCTCTCGGACAGCGCTTGCCCTATCGAGCAGAAACTGAGCGACTTGTTTGAAGTGCAGCACTTCCCGGCCAATGGGGACCCAGGGGCCACGGCGGGAAGGATTCTTCAGCATATGGAATCGGCCGGGTCGGCCAGCGTCTTCGGCGTGTACGGGCTGCGAGAGGGACACTTCAGTCTATTGCTGGCACGAAACGACGATGGAATTCGGGATGCCATGCCTCGCACCAGCTCCGCTGCCTGGCGTTCTCTCGACGTGAGCGTTTTGAAGGCGGTCGTGCTCGAACGCGCGCTGGGAATTAGCGAGGAGGATCTGGTGCGCGAGGGTGGCATCGAGTACGTCGCCGATGAGGTGGCTGCCGTCAGAGCGGTGGGCGAAGGAAAGGCGTCTCTCGCCTGGTTCCTGCGACCGGCAACGGTCCAGCAGGTTCGCGACGTCGCGCTGGCTTCCGATCGCATGCCCCGCAAGTCAACCTATTTCCATCCGAAGCCTCTCACGGGGCTGGTGCTCAATCATCTCGAAGGAGACCTCCCTCGGCTAGCCTGATTTCCTGTTCCCTATGTCCTTTACTCACGCCGTAATGGCGAGAAAACGAGCGAAGTGCCAAACTCCTTTTACGTGCCGTCAGCTCCGGCTCGGCGCGCCTGCAAGGGCATCCTGTTGGAGGCCATTGTGCCGTGGGTACAAGTAAGAGATTCTTGATGTGTGCATATTGACAGGAAGGGGAGCCTCCGTGTATAATGCCAGTCGGCAATCGGTTGCCGACGTACCTACTGGAATGTGCTTCTACTTAATGCAAATGGCACAAGCCGGGGTGATGGCGGCGGTCGAGTTATCCAAACGCCGCTCGCTTGCCCCGGGTGCCTCAACGAGGAGATTGTAGGAAATGCTAAATCACGACGTAGAGAGAAAAGTGATCTCCATCCTACGGGTGCTGAGTGGTGCCAAAGAGCCAGTGGGAGCGCGGACCATCTCGCGAAAGCTCCGGGACGAGGGCGTATTTCTTACTGAACGCGCGGTTCGGTATCACCTGCTGCTCCTCGATGAGAGAGGTCTGACCCAGAGCAACGGCAAGGAAGGGCGGCTCATTACCCCCAAGGGGCTGGAAGAGCTATCCAACGCCCTGGTGTCCGACAAAGTGGGCCTGATCATCAACAAGATCGACACTCTTTCGTACCGAACTTCGTTCGATCTTAGCACGGGCAAGGGCAAGGTTATTCTGAATACCACCTTGCTTCCTACGGGAAATCTCAAGCCGGCGCTGGCGGCTATGCGCGACGTATTCTCTTCCAAGATGAGCGTCAGCGACCTGATCGCGGTGGCTCAGGAGGGCGAGCGACTTGGTCACATTCTGATTCCAGAAGGCCGGGTCGGACTGGGTACGGTTTGTAGCGTCACCATCAACGGAATTCTTCTGCGCTCGGGTGTGCCGGTGGATTCCAAGTTCGGCGGCATACTCCAGATGAAGAATTTCAAGCCCCTTAGATTCACGGAGTTGATCAGCTACGCCGGGTCCTCACTTGATCCCCTCGAGATCTTCATCCGCGGTAAGATGACCAGCGTGAAAGAGGCAGCGGCCAGGGGCGACGGGAAGATTCTGGCCAGTTTTCGCGAAATACCGTCGGTGTGCCAGGAAGATGTCGAAGCCTTGCTGGCCAGGGTCAATAGCCTGGGCATGCGCGGACTGATCACCCTGGGCGAACAGGGCCAGGAGTTGCTGGATGTGCCCGTGGGAGCAAACCGGCTAGGAATGGTTGTCATCGGAGGGTTGAATCCGATGGCCGCCGTCGAGGAAATGGGCATCGCCACGGAAAACCGGGCGATGAGCACGCTGTACGACTTCGAAGCCCTGAGGAGTTTCTGGGAGTACTGATGGAGGGGGTGATCGGAAGACTCACGATTTAGGTTCACGTCTTAAGCCCAAGGGGATTCCGATCCCGACCTGATGGACTAGATCTATAAGATATAAGGATTGAGAGGAGCATGATGAGCTTCAGCAACAAGATCAACGCCAGTTCCGTCACTGGTACCCGAAATCGTATCCCGGACGTGGCCCCTTATTCCGGGCTATGTGCCGTGTGCCTGGATGGTTGCCCGGGCACTTGCGAAGTCGCCAAGTCCTCGTTCAGAGGCCGAGAGGTTCTCTATCCGGAGCCCTTTGGCAAAATCACCGCCGGCGCGGTGAAGGACTACCCCGTCGACTACTCGCACCTGAACATCATGGGGACGGCTGTCGGCGCCGTGGGGATGGATGCCAATTCCGACCACGCTATCTTTCCTTCCGTCAATGTGGGAACCGAGATTGGCGCACATAACAAGATCAAGATGAAGCTCCCGATCTTCACCGGTGCGCTCGGCTCGACCGACATTGCCCGCAAGAATTGGGAAGGAATGGCCATCGGCGCGGCGATATCCGGCATCAGCGTCGTGATCGGCGAGAACGTTTGCGGAATGGACCCCGAGGCGGAGATTCGTAACGGCCGCGTGGTGAAGTCGCCGGAGCTGGAGCGGCGCATCAAGGCTTATCGAGAGTGGTCCGATGGCTACGGGACCATAATCGTCCAGTACAACGTGGAAGACGGCCGGCTTGGAGTGCCGGAGCTGGCTCTGAAGCTGGGTGTCGAAGCCATCGAGCCGAAGTGGGGACAGGGTGCCAAGGACATCGGTGGCGAGGTCAAGCTGCCCAGCCTGGAGCGCGCCTTGCAGCTCAAGAGCCGAGGGTACATCGTGCTGCCGGACCCCGAGGATCGCGTGGTGCAGGAGTCCTTCAAGGCCGGCGCTTTCAAGGAGTTCGAGCGACACTCCCGCCTGGGCATGGTCGACGAGGATGGCTTCTATCACGAGGTCGAGAGACTGCGCAGGCTGGGAGCGAAGTTCGTCACCTTGAAGACCGGGGCTTACCGTGGGGCTGACCTGGCCCGCGCCCTGGTGTTCGGGTCCAACGCTCGCATCGACCTCCTGACCATAGACGGCGCCGGTGGCGGCACCGGAATGAGCCCCTGGAGAATGATGAACGAGTGGGGCATACCCACTATATATCTCCAATCGTTGATGTACGACATAGCCGAGCGATTGCGGATCAAGGGCAGCTTCGTGCCTGATATCGCCATGGCCGGCGGATTCTCCCTGGAGGATCACATCTTCAAGGCGGTGGCGCTGGGCGCACCCTACGTCAAGGCCATCTGCATGGGCCGCGCCACGATGATCCCGGCCATGGTCGGCAAGAACGTTGCCGAGTGGATGAAACAGGGCAAGCTCCCCAAGGACGTAGCGAAGTATGGCGATACCGTCGAGCAAATCTTTGTGGGGTCCGCCAAGCTGCAGGAGCGATTCGGCGAGGACTACAAGAGATTACCGGCGGCCGCGATCGCTATGTTCACCTTCTGCGATCGCATCTCGGCCGGTCTGCAGCAGTTGATGGCCGGCGCTCGCAAGTTCTCGCTGGAGCATCTCTCTCGCTCCGACCTGATAGCGCTGACCACTGAAGCCTCCCAGGTTACCGGCATCCCGTACGTGATGGATTCCGACAAGGAAGAGGTCGAGCGCATCCTGGACGGTAGGTCCAGCCCGGCCTTCGTCAACTAGCTTCCTTACAGCGGTTTGCGTAAGTGTTTTAGCCGCTCGGTCCCATGGTAGGGGGCGTTCAATTGAACGCCCCCTACGTGGCGTGGTTCGGAGCCAGATCTTGGTGCAAACCGGTTAATGAAACCGTGGCCTCGTGTAACGCATGGGCATTGGGTGGGCGAAAGGGTACGTGGCCGGGCCGCCGTAGCGGCACAGTTGGCGCGGCCGGGGCCTCGAGACTCGTCTGTCCTCGGCTACCGCCACTGCCTTCCCGGTGGTTACTTCGAATTGCAGATGATCCTCGTCCAGGTAGGCCACGACTTTCGACCCTCGCGGCACATCTCCCTTGATCAGTAGTTGACTCAGGGGACGATTCAGGGAGTTGCGCACGGCGCGCTTCAACTGGCGCGCGCCGAACTTCTGGTCGAATCCCTTGTCCACGAGGAAATCCTTGGCCTCCGCGGAAAGCTCCAGCTCGACCGCGTGCTGCTCTTCCAGCCGTGCGTTCAAATCGGCTACCAGGTTATCCAGGATCTTGCCCATGTCGTCGCGGTCGAGCCAGCGGAAGACGACGATCCCGTCGATCCTGTTCAGGAACTCCGGCCTGAAGGTGTTGTCCAGGGCTTCCATCGCCACTCGTTTTCGGTGGGCATCCCGCTGCGTAGTCGACTGACCCTTCGATGAGGCCGCGGAGAGGTGTATGAACCCCATTTCCTGCCGATCGACGATGGTCTTCAGTGCGTGCGACCCCACGTTGCTGGTCATTACTATGATAGTATTGGTGAAGGATATGTCGGTTCGCCCGTTGGCCAGCCGGATGCGGGCGTTATCAAATATCTGCAGCAGCGTCTGATGCACCGCCTGGTGAGCCTTTTCGACTTCGTCCAACAGCAGGATGCCGGGATGGTCCTCTTCTCCTTCGACCATCTTCTTGTCCAGCAGGGTTTCGTTTTCCTGGCTGCCGACGTAGCCGGGAGGCGAGCCCGAGAGAGAGGCGGCGTAATGGCTCTCGGACAAGGCGCTCATATCTATGCGACAGTAATGGTCGAGCTTCCCGTGAATGGCCTCGGCCAGGGCTCTGACAGTCTCGGTTTTCCCGACGCCCGTCGGCCCGAGGAAAAGCAACACGCAAAGTGGCTTGTCCGGCTCGCCCAGCTTCGCCTGGGCGATAGCCAAGGCCTCCTGTATCTGCGATATGGCCTCATCCTGATTGATTATCTTGCGCCTCAAATGATCAACGACGTCGTTGTAATCCATAGGTCCCCGTGTCCTTCCAGCCCGATGTGGGAAGCCATTATAACACACGTTAGATAAAAGCGTGAGCGACGGTCCGGAAGGCCCTTGGGCGCCAGCTAGAGGCTCACGTAGCGGCCAAAGGTGCTAATAGTAACGCCCATCGTGCCGGTAGTCCTTTCGGCAGCATCTTTCTTCGTCGAGCGCGACAAACCGTTTGTCCTTGTCTCGCTCCTGGTGCTGGCCGTTTTGGCCGAGAGATCCTTCCTGGGCACAACTATCCAGTGAGAAACTGAAGGGTGACTCTCATTCTTCGCAATCAACGCTAGGTCCTCGCGTCCCCTGCGTCGCTTTTCAAATGGTGTTGGCCGCTTACCACAAAGGCAAAGAAGGCCCGGGTGGCCGGCGATTGAACACGGTCGCGCAGATGCGCCAGCGAGAAATCACGCTCCATTCGGCGCCCCGCTATGCGAACCCCGACGATTTCCCCCCTCCCCATCTCCCCGGCGATGATGGACTGGGAAATGATGGTCACGCCCAATCCTGCCTGTACCGATCGCTTGATTGCCTCGGTGCTGTTCATCTCCAGCACGACTCTCACCCGCTCTGCCAGTGGGCCAAGGGTCTCCAGTGCCAGACCCCTCGTGCCCGAGCCTCGCTCCCTCAGAATAAAGGGCTCTTGCACCAGGCGCTCCGCTTCCACCTCTTGCTGAGAGCCAAGAGGGTGCCCAACGGGCACGGCGACGAGCAGTTCATCCGTTTGAAAAGCGGTCACCTCGATTTCCGGACTCTTGGTGCGTCCTTCTACAAGACCCAGATCGATCTCTCGCGCCAGCAAAGACCGCTCCACAGCCTCGGTATTGGCGATCTCGAGAGAGAGGTGAACGCGTGCATAACCTGAGTGGAAGCGGCTGAGAATAGAGGGGAGAACGTAGTTGCCTATAGTGAGCGTGGTCCCAAGCTTCAGCCAGCCTGACTGCGCCATCTCAAACTCTCGCATACTGCGTTCGATGGCGTCGACGGTGTTCAGTACCTCCCCTACGCGCTGCCGCAGAAACTCACCCGCCGAGGTTAGAGAGACCTGGTGCCCCCGGACATCGAAGAGCCGCATGCGGAAGTGCCGCTCCAGCGAGCGAATGTGAAATGTCACCGCCGGCTGAGTGAGATTCAAAGCCTCGGCAGCGCGCGTGAAGTGAAGATGTTCTGCTACCGTGCAGAAAACCTGCAACTGCTGTAGCGTCAGCATAAGTAAACCTTTGAAATCGGCAAGAAAACCCGAATTGGACTTTTTGTCGGGGCCATTGTATCTTATCGAGTAAGATGTGTCCAGTCAGATGGCGGACGGAGGCTTGAATGATAGATAATTCCCTGTCGCCCCACGGTGGGCAAATCGTGGAAAGAGTCCTTCGCGCCGAAGATGCTCGGGCAAAGATCCGCGGTCTTCGGAGAGTGCCGGTCCGAGGCCAGATGGCGAGGGAAATCATCAGCATCGCCTACGGCTTCTTCTCTCCAATCGAGGGGTTCATGGGGCGGGCAGACGTCGATTCCGTGGCGCGAAATATGACCCTCGCGAGCGGTTACGTCTGGAGCATCCCTCTTGTCTTCGATATGTCGAACGAGGAAATCGATCGTCTGGATTTGAAGGAAGGCGATTCTCTTTTGATCGCTTTTCAAGACCAGCCTCTGGCCACCCTGGATGTCGAAGAAATCTATTCGTACGACAAGGAGTTCCTGGCCAGGCAAGTTTATGGAACGGCAGAGGAAAAGCATCCAGGCGTCAAGAGGACCTACGCCTACAAGGACAAGTTCCTCGGGGGCAAGATAACCCTCGTCAATCCGCCCAGGATCAACCCGCCTTTCGACCAGTTCTGGCTCACCCCGAAGGAGCTCAGAGCAAGGCTCGTGGCGAAAGGATGGGACAGGGTTGTAGCCCATCAAACAAGGAACGTGCCTCACACCGGCCACGAGTGGCTGATGAAAGGGGCCTGGTTCGCGGCGAACGCGGATGGTATCCTGGTCAACCCCGTCATCGGGGAGAAGAGGCCCGGTGATTACATCGACGAAGCCATCATCCTCACCCACGACACACTACGGAAGGCGGGCTATTTCCGAGAGGAAATTCACACGACCTCTATGCTGCTATGGGACATGCGATACGCCGGTCCGCGCGAAGCCGTATTCCACGCCATCGTCAGAAAGAACCTCGGTTGCACCCACCACATGTTCGGGCGAGACCACGCCGGCGTCGGAACTTACTACGATACGTATGCCGCCCACAGCATATTCAACGAGCTGCCCGACCTGGGCATCAAACCGGTGAAAACCCTGGAATGGTTCTACTGCCCGGACTGCGCTGGGATCGTGTACGAGGAGCAATGCGGGCACGTCGGCCGGGAACAGAAGTTCAGTGGATCGCTGATTAGAAGCATAATCCAGGACGGTGTAAAGCCTACGCGCCTCATATTCCGACCGGAGGTGTTCGACGTGCTGATGGAGTGCGCCGAGAAATACGGCTTCGGCACGCCGTTTGTTACCGAACACTACCTCCAGAACGCCAGCCCGGTGCTTACTGTTCCTCCTATGTCGTCTTAGAGCGTGAGGTTAGCAGAAATGCAGCAAGAAGTGTATCCGATCAACATCTGGATAAACGAAGATCGCTACGAGAAGCTTCAACTTGCCGGGGTGGCGCATATGGCCGAGGACGTGCTGGCTGGCTTGAAAGCCATCAAGGTGCCCGCGACGCCGGAACAGAGGGACGTGCTCCTCGGCAAGTTCCCGATGGCCAAATGCGACACGGCGACGACCAAGACCATCGAGCTCTTGCCCAGGGAAGCCAAGGACAGAATCTTCGACCTGGTGGTCGACAGGCGGACCGTCGAAGTGGTGGACGAGTTCCTGAAGACCATTTGAGCAACCTGAGAGGTCCTGTCGCGGCACGGTCCGCGTTCGTGAGATGCCCGTCCATACGGACCTCCGTGAGGATTGGACCGGGCAAACGCCAGACGTCGAGAATCCGTGCGATAACAAACTGCGTTGAGAAAGGGAGGTAAGATCGTGCCAAGCTACGTTAACCCAGAGAAGTGCGACGGTTGTAAGGCGTTGGAGCGGACGGCGTGCCAGTACATCTGCCCCAACGACCTGATGGTGCTGAACAGGGATATCATGAAGGCTTACAACCAGGAACCGGATGCGTGCTGGGAGTGCTACTCCTGCGTCAAGATGTGTCCGCAGGGAGCCATCGCGGTGAGGGGCTATTCCGATTTCGTGCCCCTTGGCGCCTCGGTGACACCGCTGCGGGGCACCGACTCGATAATGTGGAGCGTCCAGTTCAGGGACGGGACGATCAAACGGTTCAGGTTCCCTATTCGAACCAAGCCGGAGGGATCGATCGAGCTGTACGCGGGGTTGCCGGATGCTTCTCGCGCCGGGTTGAAGAAACCCGAACTGTGTGGTGAACCGGAGAAGCTTGGGATCGCCGAGCTACCAGCACCGAAGAAATGAATGGAGCGAGTGAAAGATGGCACGACTGCAAACGGAAGTAGTTGAAAGCGACATACTGATAATCGGCGGTGGAATGTCCGGCTGCGGGGCGGCCTACGAAGCGAAGTACTGGGGCAAAGACCTCAAGGTCGTGCTCGTGGAAAAGGCCGCGGTGGAGAGAAGCGGGGCGGTGGCCCAGGGCCTCTCGGCCATCAACACCTATTTGGGTATGAAATGGGGCGAGAACACCCCAGAGGACTTCGTCAAGTACGTCAGAGGCGATCTGATGGGCGTTGTTCGTGAGGACCTAATCTACGACATTGCCCGCCACGTCGATTCGTCCGTACACATGTTTGAAGAATGGGGCCTGCCGATCTGGAAGACATCCGAGGGGAAGTACGTACGAGAAGGCAGATGGCAGATAATGATCAACGGCGAGTCGTACAAGACCATCGTCGCCGAAGCTACCAAGAAAGCTATCGGGACCGAGAACCTTTACGAGCGAGTCATGGTCACCCACCTCTTGACCGACGAGAACGACCCGAACCGCATCGCCGGGGCTGTCGGGTTCAGCGTCAGGGACGAGAAGCTTTACATTTTTAAGGCCAAGGCAGTGATATGCAACGCCGGGGGCGCCGTGCTGCTCTTCCGCCCGAGGTCCGTGGGCGAAGGCGCCGGAAGGAGTTGGTACGCCGTCTTCAACACCGGCTCCACCTACGCAATGATGATCGAGGCCGGAGCTATGGCGACGCAGATGGAGAACCGCTTCGTGCCCAGCAGATTCAAGGACGGCTACGGCCCCGTTGGCGCCTGGTTCCTCCTGTTGAAATCGATGGCCACCAACGCCTACGGCGAGAACTACCTGGTGACACGAGACGCCGAGTTGAGGAACTGGGAGCCCTACGGATCTAACAAACCAGTGCCCACTCCCCTCCGCAACCATCAGATGCTGATGGATATCGTGGACGGAAAGGGGCCGATCTACATGCGGACTGAGCAGGCGCTCGCCAATCTGGCCCAAGGCGACAAGAAGAAGCTCAAGGAACTGGAAAGCGAGGCCTGGGAAGACTTCCTCGATATGACGATCACGCAGGCCGGCGTCTGGGCAGCGCTCAACATCGCTCCCGAGCTAAAGCCTTCGGAGATGCAGCTCACCGAGCCCTACCTTATGGGCTCGCACGCTGGCTGCGCCGGAATGTGGGTCAGCGGCCCGGAGGATGTGGCTCCGCCACAGTACCAGTGGGGCTACAACCGAATGACGACGGTGCGGGGCCTCTTCACAGCCGGGGACGGAGTCGGCGGCGCACCGCACAAGTTCTCGTCCGGCTCGTTCACTGAGGGAAGGCTCGCAGCCAAGGCTGCGGTCGCCTTCGTGCACGACAATCCGAACGCCCCCGCGGCAGACGGCGGGAAGATCGAATCACTGGCCGCAGAGGTGGCGCGGCCACTGGAGACCTTCGAGAAATACAAGGGCGCTTCCACGGCCGAGGACGTCAACCCGAACTACTTGCTGCCCAAGCACGGTTTGACCCGACTCCAGAAGATAATGGACGACTACGCCGCTGGAGCGGCAACCTGGTACAAGACCAACGAGCATATGCTCAACCGAGGGCTCGAGTTGCTCGGGATGCTGAAGGAAGATAATGAGAAGCTTGCCGCTCGAAACCTTCACGAGCTGCTCAGGTGCTGGGAACTCGTCCACAGAACCACGGCGGCGGAGGCGCACGTCCGTCATATGCTGGTCAGGCAAGAAACCAGATGGCCCGGTTATTACTACCGAACCGACTACCCTAAGCTCGACGATCAGAACTGGAAAGTCTTCGTCAACTCGAAGCGCGACCCGGTCACCGGCGAGTGGGTATTCGCCAAGGAGCCGTACATCCAACTGGTACCGTAGCCGCACCGTTCGATTCGCGTTGGGTTCGCTGGCTGCAGCAGGTCCGAATCGATGGGCAGTCGTGTTTGAAGCCGGTAGAGGCGCGAGATCTCGCGCCTCTAATCTCCTCGCTCATCTCCAGGCGCCTTGAGGATCAGCCCGACGGTGCTGCAGGCTGTTGCGGATCAAATCGAAGGTGTGAAAGGAGCGACAGCGTGAAAGAAGAGAGCATCCTCGTCGTCGGTGGCGGAATGGCCGGCCTCACCGCCGCCGTCGAGGCGGCGGAGATCGGTCGGCGGGTGTTTCTGGTAGAGAGGGAGCCATACCTCGGCGGAAGAGTCACCCGCTTGCACCAGTACTTCCCCAAGCTGTGCAACCCTTACTGCGGATTGGAGATCAACTTCCGGAGGATCAGAGCCAACCGGGGAATAACGTACTACACGCAGACGGAAGTGGAAAGGGTATCCGGCCAACCAGGAGCCTTCGAGGTCGCCGTCCGGCTCAATCCGCGATACGTTCACCTTGACAGATGCACGGCGTGCAACGATTGCGTGAAGGTCTGTCCTGTCGACCGCCTGAACGACTTCAACTACGGAATGAACACGACCAAGGCCATCTACCTCCCGCACGATATGGCCATGCCGTTGAAGCACGTCGTCGATGGCTCGGCCTGCCTGGGAACGACGTGCGCCAAGTGCGTCGAGGCGTGCAAGTATCAGGCGATAGACCTCGACATGCGCCCCAAGTCGTTGACATTGCGTGTCGGCTCCTTGCTCCTCGCCACGGGTTGGGTCCCGTATGATGCGGCAAAGATTGGCAATCTGGGTTTCGGCGTGCACAAGAACGTCATAACCAACGTCATGATGGAGAGACTGGCGGCGACCAACGGGCCCACAGGGGGCAAAACGATCCGCCCGAGCGATGGGAAAGAGGTCCAAACCATCGCCTTCGTGCAATGCGCCGGATCGCGGGACGAGAACCATTTGCCGTACTGCTCGGCCGTCTGCTGCCTCGCGTCGCTCAAGCAGGCAACCTACATTCGGGAGCGCGCGGCGAACTCACGGGTCTACGTATTCTACATCGATTTGCGCGCGCCAGGTACCAACGAGGACTTTCTGCGACGCGTTCAGAGTGATGATCGTGTATCGCTGATAAAGGGCAAGGTGGCCAAGATCGAGAGAGACGCCGGGAGCGAGGACTTGATCGTGGAGGCCGACGACATCCTGTCGGGTGAAAAGATCAGGGTCAAGGTGGACATGGTCGTCCTGGCCGCCGGAATGGTCCCTGCCATCGGCGCACTCGAAGCTCCAGGGATTCAGGTGGCCCGCGACAGCTACGGCTTCGCGGCTATCAGTCGAGAGGTCGGAGTTCACGCGGCCGGTGTCGCGAAAAGACCGATGGATGTGGCTTCGAGCGTTCGCGACGGTACGGGAGCGGCATTGCGGGCCATCCAGAGCATTGTGAGGGTTTAACAGTATGGGGAGGGAGACTGGTCTCTACATCTGCACCGGATGCGGGATTGGCGAGGCCGTGGACGTCGACAGATTGTGCTCCCTGGCCGATGAAGAGTATGGGGTCAGGGGCACGAGCCATCCATTCCTCTGCAGCAAGGAAGCCGTCCAGTCTGTAAGAAAGGATGTCGAAGAGGACGGCTTGCGGCGAGTGGTGATCGCCGCCTGCTCCAGCAGGGTCAACTGTGACGTGTTTTCCTTCGACTCGGTCGTCGTGGAAAGGATCAACCTGAGAGAGCAGGTCGCCTGGAGCCACGTGCCGAACGATGAGGATACACTTATGCTGGCCGGGGACTACCTGAGGATGGGGCTGGTCAGGGCTCAAAAGACGGAAATTCCTCTGCCCGAGGTCGGGAGCGTCAGCAGGACGATTCTCGTCATTGGAGGCGGGGTTTCTGGAATGACCGCCGGCCTCGATGCAGCGCGAGCCGGATACGAAGTGATCGTCGTCGAGAAGGAAGGCTTCTTGGGGGGCTGGCTGGCGAGGTTCCACAGGCTGTCTCCAAAGCGCCCTCCATACCGAGACCTGGAAGAGCCCGGCGTGCGAGAGCTGGAAAGCGAGATGCGCGAGAACCCGCTGATAAGAATCCTCACCTCCACACAGGTCCAAAAGATCAGCGGGCAGCCGGGGATGTTCGACGTGACACTCGTAGCGGATGGCCAAGTGCCGCTCGACTTTCGAGTGGGCTCCATCGTCCTTGCCACCGGTTGGCAGCCCTATGACGCGTCCAAGATCGAGCGCCTGGGCTTCGGGAAACACGCCAACGTCGTAACGGGCGTGATGGTCGAGGAGATGGCCCGCAAAGGAAAGATCGTGCGGCCATCGGACGATGAGCCACCCGAAAACGTGGCTTTTGTTCTCTGCGCCGGGTCCAGAGATGACGATCACCTGCCCTATTGCTCCAGCGCCTGCTGTCTGGCGTCGCTGAAGCAGGCTACGTACGTCAGACAGCAGAATCCCAGCGCGAACGTCTTCATCTTCTACAAAGACATCAGAACGCCGGGCCAGTACGAAGATTTCTATCGGAAGGTTCAGGAAGACCCAGGCATCTTCTTCACGAAGGGGGATGTCGTCGCCGTGGCCGAGGACGGCGACGGTGGTCTGATCGTGGACGTCGAGAACGCGGTGCTGGGCCCAAGAATCAAGGTAAGAGCCGACCTGGTCGTTCTGGCCACGGGGATGGTGCCAAACAACGTCGAGACTGGCGCGCTGCACCTGGATTATCGTCAGGGACCGGAGTTGCCGGCATCCCAGTACGGGTTCCCGGATTCCAACTACATCTGCTTCCCTTACGAGACCCAGCGGACTGCGATTTACGCCGCTGGCTGCGTCCGGCAGCCCATGGACGTGCTCACCGCGATGGAAGACGCCACAGGTGCAGCCGCCAAGGCGATTCAGAGCCTGGAGCTGACTGCCAGAGGCGCAGCGCTTCATCCCCGGGCTGGCGACACCTCCTTCCCTTCGTTTTTCCTTCAGAGATGCACTCAGTGCAAGCGCTGCACCGAGGAATGCCCTTTCGGGGCGTTGGACGAAGACGAGCGAGGGACTCCGAAGCCGAACCTTGCCCGCTGCCGGCGATGCGGCATCTGCTTTGGAGCGTGCCCTGAGCGGCTGATTTCCTTCAAGAACTACAGCATCGACCAGCTCGCCTCCATGATCAAAGCCATCGAAGTGCCGGAGGAGGGTGACAAACTGAGAATCCTTGGGCTCTTTTGCGAAAACGATGCCTGCGTGGCCCTCGATCTGGCGGGCACCAATCGCGTCGTGTACGATCCGAGCATCAGAGTTATTCCACTTCGCTGCCTCGGATCCATGAACGTCGTCCTGGTGGCCGACGCCATCTCGCGCGGAATAGACGGCATCTTGCTGGCGGGCTGCAAATCCGGCGAGGACTACCAGTGCCACTTCATTCGAGGCAGCGAGCTCGCCGAGAAGAGACTGCAGAACATACGCGAGACTCTCCAAAGACTCGTGCTCGAGCCGGAGAGGGTCAAGCTGGTCCATCTCTCGATATCCGAATACGTCAAGCTGCCCCAGATAATCGACGAGTTTGCGGATGATCTGAGGCAAATCGGCCCTAACCCTTACAAGGGGTTCTAAGGGCGTGCTGGGCGTGTTCACGGCCCTTGAAATGCGAGCCAACGGTTGCCGCTCCCTTCGAGGGCAGCGTAGAGAGGAATCCCACCGATTCGCATTTGAAAAGACTTGATTGTTGGAGGAGGGAATATGCCGACGGGGGTTGTGGAAAACAGCGAACTGATTGCTCCCGACGGTCGCTTCGTCAGGGACGTGATCGCCCTCGGTGGCGATTCGGTCAAGAAGTGCTTTCAGTGCGGCACTTGCTCGGTGATCTGCCCCCTCTCTCCCGACGAAAGACCTTTCCCGCGGAAGGAGATGATCTGGGTCCAGTGGGGGCTGAAAGACCGCCTGCTCAAAGACCCGGACGTGTGGCTGTGTCATCAGTGCAGCGATTGTTCTGATTACTGTCCGCGAGGCTCAAGGCCTGGGGATGTCATGGCGGCGATTCGCAGTTACGCGATAACACGGTTTGCCGTTCCTGGTTTCTTCGCCCGAGCTTTCTCCCGCCCGGAGGGCCTACCTATCGTCCTCGGGCTCGCGATACTCCTCCTTTTCGGTTTTCTGGCCTCGATCGGCAGACTGGCATTCCCCTCCGGCGAGGTCGCCTTCTATCGCTTCATACCCGCCGTCGCGATGGAGATAGCCGGCAGCGTAGTGGTGGCATTCGCGCTTGCCATAGCTGCTTTAGGGCTGGTGAGATTCTGGAACAATCTCGGCGAATTCCAGTCCGACTCCCTTGGCGGCGCGCAGGCAGTCACAGATGAAGGTCCCCGGCCGAAAGTAGCCCTGCGACAGACCATTGTGCCCACGCTGGCCGATATCCTGAAGCACAGCAATTTCGGCAAGTGCGGCGTGGGCAAGCTCCGGTACTATGCGCATCTGGCGATGGTCTGCGGCTTCACGCTGCTGTTGCTGGCCACGACGGGCCGGGCCGCCTATCACTTCCTGGCTGGGAGAGAGGAAGCGCCACCGCTGACTGACCCGGTGAAAGTGGCCGGCAATCTTGGTGCCATTCTGCTCATCGTCGGCGTGGCGCTCATCATATACGGTCGGTTGTCGAGGAGGACCAACATCGGCCGGGCTTCGTACTTCGACTGGTTCTTCATTGCGGTCCTCGCCCTCGCCGCGATCACCGGCTCCCTGACACAACTCGCCAGGCTCACCCAGACCGGGGTTTTCGCCTACTGGATGTACCTTTCTCATCTTCTGTTCGTGTTCCTTCTCCTCGCCTACGCGCCATACTCCAAATTCGCCCACCTTTTTTACCGGTCGCTCGCGATGATGAAGGCGAAGCAGATTGGTAGAGAAGTGTCCGTTGCACGGGAAGAGCGGACAGCACCCGCCACGGGTGTCGATTTCGCTTGATAGGGGGCGCGCTCTGGTAGGCACTAGTGGTACTTAACAGCGATTTTCGCTAATACTTCGCTGCTCAGCCCCCTGGTTGGGGCGTTCGATGCGGTGACTGATGCCCTTGTCCAGCCGCTGACCGCTTAACTCCTGATGATTTAACGCCCCAAAGCGCTTCCCCGTCAAAAGTCACAAAAATCTTGACAAATGCCTGGCTGTACCGTACAATGTCGGCAAACGGTTACCGACGTAGGATGGCCTTCCCGAAACGCCAGTGCACGGCGAGCAGCTTCCAGCCCGGCCCTCTAGATCCTACGATGTACACTTCTGGCGCTGAGGTTTCCGATGAAGAGAGTTTATCCCAGGGAAGATTTTTGTATCGGCTGCCGGCTGTGCGAGATCCATTGCCTCGTTCAGCATTCTCGCTCCAAGGATATCATCAAGGCCTTTAAGAAGGAATTCCCGCGCGCGGCGAAGCGGATCGGAGTGCAGGAGAACGGAGCCACCTCTTTTGCCCTGCAGTGCCGCCACTGCGAAGAGCCCATGTGCGTCTACTCCTGCCTCACGGGTGCGATGTATCGCGATCCTGCGACCGGTGCCATCAGGCACGACGCCGGCAAGTGCGTGGGATGCTGGACGTGCATTATGGTTTGCCCCTACGGCGCGATTTCCCGTGACCCCGAGGGGCGCAAGATCATTGCAAAGTGTGACCTTTGCCCGGGGCTCGATACGCCGGCTTGCGTGGCGAACTGTCCCAACGAAGCCCTGGTTTGTGTGGAGGAGGCTGGCTGATGCCCAAGTACTTGATTATCGGAAACTCGGCCGGAGGCATCGGCGCGGCGGAGGCCATCCGCGAGCTTGATGCCCACGGATCGATGGCCCTAGTCTCGGACGAGCCCTTTCCCGCCTATTCCCGCCCGCTCATCTCGGAGTACCTGGCGGGTGAGACCACGGTGGAGAAGATGCTCTACCGTTCAGAGGACTTCTATTCCAAGAACAATATCGAGGCGGTTTTGGGATGCAAGGCGACGCGCATTAACCTGGAGTCGCGCTACGTCGAGCTGGCGGATGGCAAGAAGATCGAGTTCGAGAAGCTGCTCATCGCCACCGGCGGTAAGCCTTTTGTCCCTCCTACCGAGGGCGGCAATCGCAAGGGGGTCTTCACCTTCACGACACTCACCGATGCCCAGCAAATAGAGCGACACATCTCTCAGGTCAAGCGAGCGGTGGTGATCGGGGGCGGCCTGATCGGAATAAGCGTTACCGAGGCGCTGGTCCATCGCGAGGTGGCGGTCACGGTGGTGGAGCTTAAGGACAGGATCCTCAATGTGCTGCTCGACGAGCGGGGATCGTCCATCGCCCAGGCGGCGGTCGAGGGCGCCGGGGTTCAGATCAAGGTGAACGCGACCGTGAAGCGCATCGTGGGCCGGCCGGATGACGACGAGTCGGTGGGCGGCGTCGTGCTGGACAGCGGCGAGGAAATCGGGTGCGACATGGTCATCGTGGCCATCGGTGTGGTGCCTCGCACGGAGCTGGTGGCCGGAACGCCGATCAAGGTCAACCGCGGCATTCTAGTGGATCGGTCCATGGAAACGAGCGAGCCGGGAGTATACGCTTGCGGAGATGTGGCCGAGGCCTACGATTTCGTTCTGGAAGCCAATCGGGTGGTGCCCATCTGGCCCAACGCCTACATTGGCGGTCGCGTGGCCGGGCGCAATATGGCGGGAGTTTCCACCGAGTACGCCGGCGGCACGGCCATGAACTCGCTCAAGTACTTCGGGCTGGCGATCGTCTCGGCCGGTGTGGTGGCCTCGGGGAACGTCGACGGCTACGAGGTGGTGACGCCCGTTCATTCCAACGGCAAGAGCTCTCACGCCAGTCCTTATCGCAAGATCGTTCTGAAGGACAACCGCCTGGTGGGTATGGCCTTCGTCGACGACATCGAAAGGTCCGGGCTGGTGCTGGGCCTGATGCGGGAGAAAGCCGACGTTTCGAACATTAAACACGCCATCGTGGGCGACGAATTCGGTCTCATCTCGATGCCGCGCGAGGCTCGGCAGGCGAGGCTGAGTCCTAGGAACGGTGCCGCGCCGGACGGCACTTGCGGCGCCGAGGAGTCGGCGGGTGAGGACGTGGCCGATGAGTAAACCGACTGGAGGGAGGCTGCCTTGAAGCGTGTGATTACCCCCAATAATCCCTATGGCGACGACAAGGTAATAGATGCGTGCTCGATCTTCGGCATGATGGACCAATCCGGGCGCCGGTTTGGCGGCAAGGAAATCATCAAAGCCATCGCCAACATGCACGACCGTGGCAACGGCCTCGGGGGTGGATTCGCCGTCTACGGCATCTATCCCGAGCACGCCGACTGCTACGCCTTTCACATAATGTTCCTCTCTAAAGTGGCGCAGAGCGAGGTTGAGGCTTTGCTGCGCGACAGGTTCCACGTGATCTTTGCCGAGGAGCTTCCCACTCAGGAGACTCCGGGCATCACCAGCGCACCGCTGGTACGACGCTACTTCCTGCAGCCGAACGATAGTAGACCTCAGCAGCAATCTGAGGACGACTACGTGGTCGAGCAGGTCATGAAGATCAACATCGTCCTGAGCGACGCCTTTGTGTTCTCCAGCGGGAAAAACATGGGCGTGTTCAAGGGTGTGGGGTATCCCGAGGAAATCGGGCGCTACTTCTGCCTGGAGGATTACCAGGGCTATCTCTGGACCTCCCACGGGCGCTTCCCGACCAATAGCCGGGGCTGGTGGGGCGGCGCGCACCCCTTCAGTATCCTCGACTGGACCGTGGTGCACAACGGCGAGATCTAGTCCTACGGCATCAACCGGCGCTACCTGGAGATGTTCGGGTACGTCTGCACCATGCATACCGATACCGAGGTGATCGCCTACGCCGTGGACCTGCTGGCCCGCAAGCACGGGCTGCCCATCGAGGTGGTGGCCGACGTCCTGGCTCCCCCGCTGTGGGTCGAAATCGACCGCATGCCGGCCAAAGAAAAGGCTTTCTATCAAACCCTGCGCCAGGTTTACTCCAGCTTGTTGATGAACGGTCCCTTCACGATCATCATCGCTCACGAGGGCGAGATGATCGGGTTGACGGATCGCATCCGGCTGCGGCCGCTGACCGTGGGGGCGAAGGGAGACATGCTCTTCCTGTCCTCCGAGGAGGCGGCCATTCGGCTTATCTGTCCCGATCTGGACAAGGCCTGGATTCCGGTGGGCGGGGAGCCCATCGTCGCTCGTTTGAAGGGTCCCGACGGGGGCGAGCACGCTCCACTCAAAGTAGAAGCATTAGCCTGAGGTGTTCCCGATGCTAAAGACGTACTTGCCCTCGAAATTCAAGGTGGAGCGCGACGCCGACCGCTGCATCCAGTGCCAGGTGTGCGTGCGGCAGTGTGGCTTCGACGCTCACTACTACGACGAAGAAGACGACGAGGTGAGGAGCCGCGACGAGAAGTGCGTCGCCTGCCATCGTTGCGTGGTGTTCTGCCCCACGGGGGCTTTGACCATCCGCGAGAACCCGCTGGACTATCGGGCCAATTTCAACTGGCGCGGCGAGGTGATCGAAGACATCATCAAGCAGTCCGAGACCGGCGGAATCCTCCTGACGGGAATGGGCAACGACAAGGGCTATCCCATCTACTGGGACAAGCTCGTCCTCAATGCCAGCCAGGTGACGAATCCCTCTATCGACCCCCTGCGGGAGCCGATGGAGCTGCGCACCTACCTGGGCGCCAAGCCGGACCGGCTGGAATACAGTGCGGATTCGGGCGAATTGATATCCAGGATGACGCCGCAGATTCCGCTCGAAGTCCCGCTACTGTTCTCGGCCATCTCTTACGGCGCCATTAGCCTCAACGTGCACGAATCCCTGGCCAGGGCCGCCACCGAGGCGGGCACGCTCTGGAACACGGGCGATGGCGTTCACGCCCATGCCACCGAGCATTTCCTTGATCTCCAAACTCCAGCCGCGCAGGAGGTTTACCAGCCTCCTGCTGGCGATCTCGGGATTGATCCGCTTGACCAGATAGGGATCGGTGGTGGTTATGCCCCAGGAGCAGCGTCCGGTGTGGCACGCCTGACATACGTGGCAGCCGATCGATATCAAGGCCGCCGTGCCGATGTATACCGCATCCGCCCCCAGAGCGATGGCTTTCACTACATCGCCGGAGTTCCTGATTCCACCGGCCACGACCAGCGAGGCGCGGTTGCGGATGCCCTCTTCGCGCAGTCGTTGATCCACCGAGGCCAGCGCCAGTTCGATGGGAATGCCGACGTTGTCCCGAATGATCTTGGGAGCGGCGCCGGTGGCGCCTCGCAGCCCGTCGATGGCCACCACATCTGCACCGGCTCGCACGATGCCGCTGGCGATGGCTGCGGCGTTATGCACCGCGGCGATCTTGACCGACACCGGCTTGGAATAGTTGGTGGCCTCTTTGAGCGCGTAGATGAGCTGCGAGAGGTCCTCGATCGAGTAGATGTCGTGATGGGGAGCCGGC
>JAMDCE010000044.1:1762-4309 GCA_023489135.1 Chloroflexota bacterium | reverse complement strand
TCCATCCATTGCATTCTGTCGGTTCTTGGTCAGCTCCGAGCCAAGTAGCGCCAGCTTCATGGTGTGATTTCCAGAGGGATCGAACCAGACCTCCATCAGGGCTCGCTCGAAGTATTGATAGCTGAAAGGTCTATCCTCTCGATCAACGGCGTTGCCGATGGGGTACCCAAACTGAGCCAGGCCGCCGTGACTTAGCCAATACTCGAGAAGGCCCCTAAGCGCCTTGCCCGTTTCAGGGAAAAGGAGAGTGCCATCTGGGAGACTAGTTGGTGCCGAGAATGCAATGGATGGAAAGATAAGAAGAATCAAAAATAGAACGGAGACAAACAGGGGTACTCGTTTCACTGGAATGCCTCCTCAAGAATGTCTAGAACCTGGCTATTGGGGATAGTCTCGATGCAAGAGCTCGAGCCTCTGTTTGCGAAATCGATCGTCACATCAGGGGACTTGTTGACTTACAGAATTGGGCGTAGCCACCTTGGAGAAAGAAAACTCAATCGGGCTTGTGGGCGAGGCGAGTGCCAGTCACGCGACGCACACAGATGTTTAGACCAGGTGGTGACGAATACTAGGTGGATCTTGAAAAGCGATCGCATACCGGTCGCTATGCATATAATACATTATATTGTAACCAAGCGCAAGGTTTTGGAAGACTGAGAACATGACTACGGCAGATTCAGCCATGCCTGCTCCTTAAGAGCGCGAGGGCTACCAGAAGTTGGAGTTGAAGTGAGTTGCCAAGCAGGTGCAAATTACGGCCACTGGCGAGAAGCCCATGTTTGGGACTACTGGACGCAATCGAGTCAAGTGGCATTTGCGGCACGAAAGTCTGCTTACAATCGCCTTGAATAGCGGCAAGCCATAGAATATACTTGAGCCAGCCGATTTCGTTGCAAAGGGGTGAGAGCTACGGGCGAGCCGCGAAGAAGACAAATTATCAAAGAGATGGTTGACGGCCTCGATGCACTTCCGGACGAACGATTAGAAGAGGTTCGTGACTTTGTGGAGTTCCTTCGGCGAAAAGCCGGTGGGCCCAAACGAGGTTCCCCTGAGGCGTTGCTGCAGCTTCTCGGGAGTTGGGATGGCCCATCTGGAGAACTGGACCGTCTCGTCGAAGAGATCTACGAAGCACGGCATCAAGAGGAGGAAGACTAGGTGGCTTCCTATCTCCTCGATACCAATCACGTTTCGAAAGTGCTTGATGGAAACCAAGCCCTCCACCAGCGATTGATGGTTGCCAGTCAGCAAGGCGATGAAGTGGGAATCTCGACAACAGTTCTCGGTGAACTTTACTTTGCCGCCTACGCTAGTGAAAGACAAGAGCAAAACCGTCGACGCATTGAGCAACTTATCGCCCAGGTGCAGGTATGGACGTTTGATAACGATGCGGCAAAGGAGTTTGGCGTCATCCGTGCCGAACTCCGCCGAAAAGGAAAACCGATTCCGCCGATGGACGCCCAGATTGCCGCCGTCGCACGAACGCAAGGTTTAACGGTAGTCACGGCTGACCAACATTTCGCTTTCGTTGACAACTTGCCAGTAGAGAATTGGCTTGAGCCAGCGAACCCGTAGCGTGAGGAATATCTCGGCGCGTGGCGGCATTTGAGAAAATGCCGCGAATAGACAGGGCGAATCTGGAAGATGCGGGTTCGAATCCCGTCGCTTCCGCCAAAAATATCTCCTTTTGCTGACCTCGCACAACTAGGCGAGGTCCTTTTCTTGTCCGTCCCATTTCTTCGCTACTAATATCCGGGCAAACAGAGGTGAAGCGCAGCGAGCTGCTACCTCTTGGCCGTTCTACCAAATCCTTCGGCAATACGGGTTGCCAGCGTTTTGGATCTGTGATAGTCTACATATAGCGGTACATAGCCCCTTGCGATACCAAATAGTGGCGTCGCGGCAGCTGGGCTGGCCATCCTAGTTTCGCTGTTTTCGACGCCGGCATTCGATGTCACCGATTACTTTCAAAGGTTTGGCCTAGCTTGCTGCAGCCGCGAAGGAGAACAAATGGGATCTCGTGAATCAGACGAAGCTTGCCGTCTTCTAAGGGACGCCTTGGACGAGTTAGAGAACCCGAAGGGTCGTGTTGCTGTTGCCGTAAGCAAGATCCACCGTGCAGCTGCCCTACTGAAGAACTCGGGCCTTATGCGCTGGTGTAGGATTCAACTTGGAGATATCTTACTGACTGAGCCCATTCAGGCGTTCGTCGCTGCAATCGAATCCTCGCAGGGTAATCCGAAAAAACAAGCCGAAGCTTATGTCCAAGGAGTGCGAATCCTGGCGCAGGCGGGTGTCATATTTGGCGAAGATATCACGCTTGAAGAAGTTAATGTCAAGCTTGGCAAGGCTGGTGGAGGGTGGCAAAGCATCGAAGTAACCGAAGAGACGCGGGGCCAGTTCGCTAGAAACAAGACCGAAAATGACGGCACGAACTATATCCGCAACCTCACCAGTACAATCGCTTATGTGAGGCGCGAAGCTCACTCGCGGGCTTCGACACTCTATCACAAGCTTGAGCTCTCTTCGTCCGCCTCCACAGCCTTCGCC
>JAMDCE010000044.1:0-1752 GCA_023489135.1 Chloroflexota bacterium | reverse complement strand
AGGCAGTTGATGACAAGCTTGTCAGCCTGGCCCCTGAGCTCGGCGAAAGACTCATCCTAGCATTCCAGAATGTCTCGGATGGAGCAGACAAAGAAAAATGGTCACTAGCATTGACATCCTGTCGTCGCCTGCTCACGGAGTTGGCAGACAAGTTGTACCCTCCTCGTAATGAGCTCGTGGGCGGGCGTAAGGTCGGGAAAGAAGAGTATATCAATCGGCTTTGGGCGTTTATGGATGAAAAGATCCTTAGCGAGAAAAATTGCGAGGTTGCCAAGGCTCATGTTGATCTGGTGGGAAGTCACTTGCAGAGCGCTCTTGGCATAACTAACAAGGGCGTCCACGCCGAAGTGACGAGACTTGAAGCCGTCAGAGTCGTGTTTCATACGTACCTTGTCATCGCCGACGTGCTCTCCTATATCGACCGCTCGACCATTAGGGGAGGCCCTCAACTTCCAAATCTCCACTCAGTAGGGCGCGATGAAATTATGGCAATCGCTGGGGTGAAAGAAGAGATTGCCAACGAAGTAATCAAACTTAGAGCAAACCAAGGGCGAATTAGGCGTGAGGATCTAGTCAAGATCAAGGGCGTGGGACTGAAGACGGTAGAACATCTTCTTCAAGGCTTCTCCCTAGATTATCCTCCACAGAAGAACTGACCTGGGTTCTCAGGCGTTTCGAGATCGGTTATTTGTCTTACTAAGACCCTAATTCCGCTTTACCACCAGAGGGAGCTCGCCGCTTCTTATTCAAATTGGCTAAGTGCGTTTTGAGGTAACGCAGTTCCCGCCTCTTTCGCTGCGGTCGCGCTATTCCGTCAACACGATACTAGATGGTGGCCTGCAGGCCAGTAGCTGCGACTTTTTCATACCTCACCGGACAAAGCAACTGCATTTCCGCCAGAAGGACAGAGTCAAGAACATTCGGCGGTGTTGTTGGTCATTGATGCCGCGGAAAGAGCGATGGGTTGGGCACCCATTTCCAGTTGCGGCAAGTTCAGGCCTTGGGGACGGGTCGGAACCAATGGAGAGGGAAAGTAGGCCGGTCGAGTACAGGGGCGGCCCGTCGCCGCTGCCATTCTGCATGACGACTCAGTCCGACGCATCCTCCTTCCCGCCGTTCGCTATGAGGTCGAAGAATTTGATTGTGTTTGTGTATTTTGAAAGCACTGAAGGTGCGATAGGTTGGCCTGCGAAACGCAGCAGCATATCCCTTCTAATCTTTGCCCTCCTCGCCTTTAGCGTTGTTTTCTTGCCTTGGCCGTCCTCAGAAGACTGCAACATCTTACTCGGCCAGTTAAGAGCGAATCCAGTCCGCCGGCCTTCACCCTTCGTTGGAATCTTGTACTTTACAAAGGGCCTCCAGGAACGCTGCTCAGGATCTAGGACGGGGACATCCGGTTGATCTGGACCAAAAAGAATTTCCAGACCAAATCCCAGACTTGGGGCGGCAGAGACTCCGATCCAATCTGCTTTTTCGTACCATTCGGCCGCTTCATCCACTGCAGGCCCAATTAGAAGTGCCTCCGACTGGTGGAAATTCCCTACGCTGACGGCTCCGCGCAGATAGAACCCCTGATGCATTGCTTCGACAAAGGGATCTACCAGGCTGTAGGCTACCGCGTCGGCAAGCAGCCCATTGCCCACGTCGTGATCGCCACAAGGGATTGTGAGAATAACTGTGTCGGACAGAGCGGTGTGCTTCATTCTTTCTGTGGGCTTGTCAAACATTGGGTAGAATCTTCTTGATTTCTCA
>JAMDCE010000071.1 GCA_023489135.1 Chloroflexota bacterium | reverse complement strand
GCCAACATAACGGATGTCGGCCGACCGGGACAGAACAGTTTCGCCGGTGAATCCCTCCCTCGTGAGACTCTCGCGTCCTTTGGATTCTAATTCCTCGTAAATCTCTCTAACCACATTAATGTCGACATCGTTCATCCTGGCCAGATACGAATGAACGTAGTCAAATCTGATATCGCTCAAGAGCATTCCCAACGCCGAAAAAGCGCCAGGATACGTTGGTATGATCAGTTGTCTGACCCCCAACTCCTCGGCCAAAGCGCCCGCGACCATCGGACCAGCTCCGCCATAAGCCAACATGGCAAAATCACGGGGATCGTAGCCTTGTTGGATGGAGACGTTGTAGAGAGCGCTACTCATATTTGCCTGCGCGATATCGATGATGCCCTGTGCGGCCTCCACTAGGCTCATCCCCAGAGGCCCCGCTATTCTCTCGCGGATCGCTTTCTCGGCCCCATCACGATCCAACTCGGCCTCGCCACCTAAGAAATACTTGGGATCGATCACCCCCAGCGCTACGTAAGCGTCGGTCACGGCCGGCTCCACGCCCCCTCGCCCATAGCAGACCGGGCCTGGTTCAGCCCCAGAGCTTTGGGGGCCCACCCTGAGAAGACCTCCCTGGTCTATCCAGGCAATGCTGCCACCACCCGCACCTATGGACTTGACGTCGATCATTGGCACCTTGAAGGGCACTCCCCACTGGATCTCGGCTTCGGTGTGGTAAGTCGGCTGACCCCTATCCACAAGGCTGACGTCGAAGCTGGTACCACCCATATCGATGGCGATAAGATTCTTCAACCCTAGTAGATTTCCAAAGTGAACCGTCCCAATCACTCCACCTGCCGGACCGGAGGACAGCGTGTAGACTGGAATCTCCTTAGCCGCCTCGCTGGTCACTACGCCACCACCTGAACACATGACCATTAGATCCCCCCGCAAACCCCGAGCTTTGAGACCCGCGCCGAGAGAATCCATATAACGATTGATCAGTGGTTTGACGTAGGCATCGATCACCACTGTTGAGGTGCGTTCGTACTCGCGAATCTCTGGCAGAATCTCAGAGGAGATTGACACATAGACCCCGGGCCACTCCTCTTTGATTATCTCCTTCATTCGCCTTTCGTGGGACGGATTCATGAAAGAGAATATGAAACAGACCGCAATAGCCTCGACGTCGCTAGCCTTCAGTTGCCTCACCACTTCCCGTGCCCTGGCTTCGTCAAGGGGTTTTACCACCCTCCCCTTATAGTCGATTCTCTCCGGGACCTCAAAACGCAGATGACGGGGCGCGAGCGGAGTAGGTTTGTTCCATTGGAGGTCGTAATGGAATTCACGATGTGCCCGCATGATCTCCAGGATGTCCCTAAACCCTTGAGTGGTGATCAGGCCGACTCTGGCCCCTCTCCGTTGAACGACAGCGTTGGTCGCCGCAGTGGTGCCATGAACGAAATAAGCCACCTCAGCCAGGTCCACCTGGCGTTTGTCAATGGCCTTGAGCACCCCCTCGATGGGAGCGCGCGGGGTGGTAGGAGACTTTGCTATGTCAAGAGTTCCCGTTTTTTCATCCAGAACAACCAGATCAGTGAAGGTCCCGCCGATGTCGACGCCCAACCGATAGCTCATTGACTCAGAGCCTCCTTGCCTATCTTCTCTGCTCTTCTATTATTGAGCGAGCCAGCCTCCATCCACCATCAAGGTATGTCCGTTCACAAAATCAGCCTCGTCAGAAGCGAGGTACGCAGCCGCGGCCGCAATCTCTTCGGGCTGGCCCACCCGTCCGATGGGTAGCCGGTTCAGGTACATTTGCGCTTTGTCTGGGTTGTCCAGGTCAGGTCTCATCAGTGGCGTCTCGATAGTACCCGGTCCGATGGCATTCACGTTTATCCTTTTCGGCGCCAGTTCCAGCGCTAGCTCCCGAGTCAGGTTCACAATCCCACCTTTGGCGGTGCAGTAGGCTGCACATCCGGGGAACCCGATGAAGCCGAAGGTCGAGGCCAAGTTTATTACTTTTCCCTTGCCTTTGGCTAGCATATAGGGACCACTTTTTGTATACTGAAAAAAGTTCCTTTCAGGTGCACGTTCAAAGTCTTATCCCAATCCTCTTCTGACACCTCCAGTAACGTCCCCTGGATGTAAATCCCCGCGTTGTTCACCAGGATATCTACTGGTCCCAGCTTGTCTACTGTTTCTTTGACCATCCGCTGGATGTCCTCAACCTTAGCCACATCAGCCTGAATGGCCACGCCTCGTCGGCCCATTTCCCGAATGGTTCCGGCGGTGTCCTCGGCTCCCTGCATATTCCGGTCAGCCACTACCGCCACATCAGCGCCCTCTTGAGCAAACCGAAGGGCGATTGCTCTTCCTATTCCGGCTGAGCCACCCGTAACCAGGGCCACTTTGCTTTCCAATCTCATACGGCAAATCCCCCTCCAGTCATCAATTGGCGTACTTCCCTGGGCAGGTACTTGATCGCTGATTTTAGCGACCAAGTACCTGCAGGGTTTAGGCCTACATTAGGAACCGGCAGCAGGCTGAGGGGCCGGCGCAGGAGCCTCTTTGAGGCACATCTCGTGGCAGGTCCTGTTAGCCATACAGCAGTGTGAACAGAGCCACGCACCGCCCTTCTCTGGGCAATCCACCACGTCAAGGACCGCCACGCGCTCGTTGCAAGTAGGACAGACCATCACGTCCACCTTGCCTGCGTCGGGGTGCCATTTCGGCTCGCGGGCAATGTAGTACTTGCCCTGGGTCCATATGGCGATGGCGATGTGTAGAACGAAGGCAATGATAAAGGCAGCGACGAAGGCCGTCTCATTCAGCAGCGTACCAGCCGTGCCAGTTATGCCGAAATTGGGCGCGAAGGCCATCAGAGCACCGACGATGGAGGCAGCAAGTACCGCCACCGTGCCTACCGGGTTAGTCGAGTACAGGTAGGCCCGTCTGTACTCGACGTGCTCGGGCGTCAGCTTCAATCGCCCCCTCACGATGAGGGTGTCAGCGAGAAGATCGGCAATCCAGGCGAAGAAGAAGGCGCCAAGCACGGTGAGAACCTGGTTCATCCACAGGAAGACGCCGGAGAACATGGCAGCGATGCCCAGGATGCACATCACCACGATCCACCATTTGCGACCTGGGACGAACTGACCCACCCGAGAGAAGAAGTTGGCCAGGCAAAGCGTGCCGCTGTAGCAGTTGTTGGTGTTGATCCGCCACTGGGTTAGCAGGACGAAGAAGACGCCCAGTGGGCCGAGGAGGTTGACGAAGTAGACGCCGGGGTCAACTTGGTTCATGGAAACAGCAAACCAAGCGCCGAGAGGCATGATCATCATAAATGGGAAGAAGGTGTCAGGCCCAAAGGAGGCGGCGGTAAGACCCCACCAACCTTTGCGACTCAACGGCTTCGGACCAAAGCGAGAGAAATCCATCACCAGAAGCGCATCGATTCCCAAGACTCCATTGATGGCCGCCGCCGCACCGAGAATTCCCATAGCGGAAATAACGCCGCCTTCCGGTCCAGCGGCCAACCAACCTATGCCTCTGGCGCTCGCCGTCGGATCCCGCCACATCATTATGATAGCCCCCGCCACCAGGATCACGTAGAGGGGGAAAGTCCATTGCTGCCAGCGGGTGATGAACTTCATCCCATAGAGGTTCAGCGGGATGAACGTGAGTCCGACCACAATGTACCACGGCCAGGCGGGTGTCCCCAGCCAGTGGGCCACGGAGTCGCTCATAATCGTTCCTTCGATGGCAAAGAATACGAGCCACCCCGCGAAGTAGATCGCTGAGACAAAGGCGGAGCCCAAGAAGCCAAAGCCCATACCCCGCGACAACAAATCAACATCGAGTCCGTCGTCTACTGAGTGCTTCATGATGGGCAGGCTCATGAACCCTTGCACGATGGTAGCGTAGAAGCAGGCGATGATCATGTTCCAGGGACCGAAGGCCAGGGCCACGGTTCCGCCAAAGGCCAACCAGAACATAGCCGTGCCCGTCCCAGACAGGGACCAGTTGATGGCCCACCAGCTCCAAGTCCAGCTTGCAGGCACCCGACGCAGAGCGTAGTCCTCCATCATAGTGGCGGTAGTGCCTAACTGAACAGGAGTTCCTTGGCTTTGTGCTTCAGCCATTTCTTTCTCCTTTCTAAACACACTTACTCGGAGGACTCTCTTGGAAATCCATATCCTAAATCATAGGCATCACCTCCGGGGACAGACAGACCCGGCCGGAATACAGAGCCCAGCGATCCTCAAATCGATCCGTACCGCCACATTTTAGGCGCCTTCCACCTACAGATGCTGGTGACCCATCTCCACGATCCGGCCTGGCCGAGTCCGCTCAGGCTATTTTTGAGTCCCGCTATCCTCTGGCAGCTCCTCTTTCCCGCTTCCGATCCGATAAAGATCGGCGTTGCGGCTCTTGGAGCGTTGCAGAAGCAGCACTTCGTCCTTCAGTCTGTGAAGTGACCTTCGAATCTCATCTATTTCCTCTGAGTGCAACTTCTGGTAGGATTCGATCTGCTGTTCAAGTCGCAACAAATGGTAGGCAACGTCTTCACCCTGCGCCATGTAGTTCTCCTCACCGTAACCTTCTTGATTTAACAGCGTGCTGTGGGAGACGGCCGCGTCGCTTGCCCGGAGCTGTGACGCCATTATCGCCCTACCAACGCACTTAAGGAATATCCAACAGTATCAGTTTTATGTTCCAAGAGGGATCAATTCCATCGCGTGACAGCGTCTCGTGGAGGATCGAACGATTTCGCCAGTCCATCTGCGCAATCTGTACAGCGTCCACGGATGCCGGAGAGGCTCCCATCAACCGGACAGGTTTAGCCGCCATCCGAAATCGTCCCAATCACCCGTCGATGGCGGAACGGCAACTTTCCCCTAGAGTCATACGAAGCACCGAGTGACGAAAAGCCCCTAGAAGAAGAGATTACGTTAGAACGTTCACAGACCAGTTTGTCGGCAGTGTTACTCTCGTGGCATCCTGCATGCAAGGCGGCCCTTTCCGAAGATCGGCGACCGCCGAAGCAAGCTTCTCGAGCGTGGAGGTGGGAAGGGTGGATACCATATCAAATGAATTCACTAAATTACGTCTCGCCTGATCGCTTCGGCTACCGCCTGTGTTCGATCAGTCACTCCCAGTTTGTGAAAAATATCCTGAACCTTGCGCTTGACTGTGATCTCGCTCCAGTACTGTCTTTCGGCAATCTCTCTGTTTGTGCAACCCTCGGCGATAGCTTTAAGAACTGCGATCTCCTGACCGGTGAGAATAGATTCTCGGCTGGCCTTCTCCTTAGCCAGCGTTTCGAATTGCCTGAGAATCCTCCCTGTCAAGGATCGACCCAGAAGACGCTCACCGTTGTTGACTTGCCGGATGGCCTCGGAAAGCTCGGCGCAGGAGATATTCTTCAGCAGATAACCGTGCGCCCCCTCTCTCAGCGCCCCAAATAAATACTCGTCCTCATCATAAGTGCTCAGGACAATGACCTTTACTTCCGGATGAATTTGCTTGAGATGACGAATGACACGAATGCCGTCGGAGCCGGGCATTCGCACGTCCAGCAAGATCACGTCGGGCTGGAGTTGCCGAAACGCTTCGAGGGCCGAGGTCTCGTCGCAGGCCTCACCGGCCACCTCGATGCCGTCGGTTGTGGCCAGCATGCTTCGCAACCCCTGCCGCACCACCGGGTGATCGTCAACGACTAGGACTTTGATGCTTTCCATTACTTGACGGACCCCGTCTAGGTGTTTGAGTTTCGCCCACCGGGAGTGAGGACCTCCAGCATCACCGTGGTTCCACAACCCGGCGTCGCCTCTATGGTTAGCTTCGCCCCTATACTTTCGGCTCTCTCCCGCATTGCCACCAGCCCAAGATGACCAGGTAAACCCTGACACACCTGGCCGGCTTCGAAGCTTCTTCCATTGTCTACCACCAATACGCGCACTAGAGACGGAGAAAACTCCAGCGTAACCTTCACCAGGCTAGCGTCAGCGTGCTTCCTGACGTTCTGAAGAGCCTCCTGGACTATTCGAAAAACAGCTAGCTCCTCACTGGAGTCCAGGACGGGAGAGAGACCATTGCTCTCCAGGGTGCAGGGTATACCGGAGACTTCTCTGTAATGGCTCACGTAAGTGCGCAAAGCCTCCACCAAGTCTCCGTCATCTACCAGAGGCGGGCGAAGGTGGCCTATTACCTCCCGCATCTCTGTCACAGCTTCGTTAAGGAGGTTTTCGACCGTTCGAAGTCTGCTGCTGGAAAGCCCCGTGTCAGAAATCGAATCACGCAGCGCTTGCACCTCGTAGAGAGAGCCGATTACCAGTTGAAGGACACCGTCGTGGGTGTCTAGGGCGATCCTTTTGCGTTCCTCTTCCTGGGCGCGGAAGGTTCGGGCGAGGAGTTGTCGCAACTGAGCCGACGTCTGCCTTACCTGCTCGTACAACTGGGCCTTTGAGATCGCCGTTGCCGCAAGGTTGGCGATAGAGCGAAGAAGTTGAAGTTCGTCGCCGCACAGGTCGAAAGGGACGACACTCGATAGCGTAAGTGCGCCGATGACTCTATCTTCGACGATCAGCGGAACCGCATAGAACGAACTAGTAATATCGTCGAAGAACCTTAACTGATCGGCGTGGCTTTTCCTCGCTAGGCAGAAGGGCATCTTGTCCTCCAAGATGGCCCTTCGACAATCCGGACAGACTTGACTCACCGTCAAGACACGACCGACAAACCCAGCAGCCTGGACCCCTTGCGCGTCAACCACAGTCAATTTGGTGCTGTCGTCGTCCAGCAACGCGATAGCGGCAGTCACCGAACTGCTGGCGATCGCATCGAGAGTAGCGCGAAGAATGTCCTGTGTATCGAGAGCAGAGATAAGCGCCTGGCTCGCTCGGAAAAGGGCATCAGACTGGCAAAGCTGACGGTGGAGTCGCCTGGTCTCGGTTATGTCACGGGTCACAGCGGCTCCGCCGACAATTTCATTGTGGTTGTCGTAGAGAGGAAAACAGGCTAAGCGAATGGTTCTGAGTCCGGGCGCCAGTTTTGTGAACTCCTCCTCGAATCTCTTTCCTAGTAGCAAGAGGTCCTTAAGTTGGCCGGCTAGCGTGCTGGAACACAACGTATCCAAGCACTGCAGACTACTGAGAACTTCAATGGCTGGCTTTCCAATCGCCTCCCTGGCCGTCATCCCCAGCATCGCTAACTGAGCCTTATTGGCGAATGTAACCCGACTTCTGCGGTCGATGACGCAGACCCCGTCGGCGACATGATTCATCGCTTCTCTGAGTCGGTAAGCATCTTCCGGCAGTGCGGCATTTGCAAGGAGGCTGCTCTTCGACAGGTACTCCGAGGGAAGTGAGCTGAGCGGCGCACCAGGTGAGTCGGCGTAGTCGTCCGGGAGGGAAAACTCTTGATCTGCGCTATCGGGGGGAAGCTTGTTCTCTCTGATCGCCTCGACAGAAAGCAACCAACCTGCGCTGGGTTCCGTTCCTTTCACCCCTTTCTGCATCACACCTCGGGGACAAGGCTATGACCTGTTCTCATAGCGGCCCAACCAGTGAAGTTCCTCACAACAGCGGCTTCTAGCGACCTGACGAGGCTCGCCAACTGGAAGGGGGTGAAATACTTGGCCGCTACCCAGAACAGGTACGCCACGGTTCGAACTCACGAAACCTAAGAGAGGGTGGCCTAACACTCTTGAGCACCGCGGAATATCTTGAATGCCCCGCTTGGTAAGGCTTCAGCGCCGCCAGAAGCGCCATAATAGGCGAACAGCGTTGTTCGGGGTGGATTCCTGGAGAAATGTATAATTTGTGAGGCGTACTATATCCTACTCACCCCCTCATGTCAACGGCATTTGAGACCAGATTGTCTAACTATCTGTAGTCGCGGTTGAGTTCGCTCCATTTGACCTCCCTGTGCTTGGATGCTAAGATTAGATCTCATGCTGTAAGCCATTGTGTGACTGTTGGGACAATCCCCGTCTTCACGGCGGGGATGTTGTTCTGTTTTCATCGCAAGGAATGGGGAAAAGGTTTAGATGGTGGACAAAACGTCGACAGGCCAAGAAAGTGACAGTTCCGGACCGCTGCGGATCCAGCCTGTCAAAGGCACTAGAGACTTCTATCCGGAGAAGATGCGTCTTAGAAACTGGCTTCTTGGGAAGATGCGCTCCGTATCGGAGAGATACGGCTACGAGGAATACGATGGACCGTTCCTAGAGCCGTTCGAACTCTACGCGGCCAAGTCTGGTGATGAGATCGTCAATGAACAGATGTACATTCTGTTGGATCGCGGCGGCCGCAAGCTTGGCATTCGTCCGGAGATGACTCCCACATTAGCTCGAATGGTGGCTCAGAAGCAGGCCGCCCTGATGAAGCCAGTTAAATGGTACTCTGTTCCCGCCTGCTGGCGCTATGAACGGCCTCAGAAAGGTCGCGTCCGGGAATTCTGGCAGTACAATATCGACATCCTGGGCGTTGAAAGCATGGAGGCTGACGCCGAGATCATAGCCGTTGGAGTCGACCTGTTTCGTTCCCTGGCCTTCACTCCAGATGAGGTCTACATACGAATCAACAACCGAAAATTCATGCAGAGTGCGCTAACCTCATTTGGGATCGACGCCGATAAGATAGAGCGAGTCTACAAAGCCATAGACAAGAAAGAGCGTTGGCCAGCCCAAGATTATCAAGCCTATCTCCGGGAGACTGGCCTGAACGAAAGACAAATGGGTCAACTGGAGGAATTACTGAGCGCGTCGGATCTAAGTCACATTACGCTCCGAAACGAGGGTTATGACGAACTCTCCAGCCTGTTCCACTACCTTGACCTCTACGGGGTTTCCGAGTTCTGTGCCTTCGATCCCACTGTCGTGCGAGGACTCGCCTACTACACCGGCACCGTCTTCGAAGCATTTGACCGCGACCGCGAGTTTCGTTCGATTATCGGTGGAGGACGCTACGACAACCTGGTAGAAACGTTTGGGGGTGGAAAGCTCCCGGGGACTGGCTTCGGCGCCGGTGATGTGGTACTGGAGTTGGTCCTGGCGAAGTATGATAAGCTTCCGATCCTGGAGGACGGACTCACGGCCTTCATAGCCAACTACTCTTTCACCGAAAAACCAACTGCTCTCCGCATCGCCGCCGACCTGCGCAAGAAAGGTGTAAACGTAGAAACGAACCTCATGGACGTCGGCCTCGACAAGCAATTGCGCTACGCCGGCAGGCGCGCTGCGAGGCTAGTCGTTATCGTCGCCCCGGCAGAACTTGAGCAGGGTCAAGTGGCTGTTCGAGACATGGTCGCCCGGGAGCAAGTAATGGTTCCGCTCGACGCCGTAGTGGACTACGTTAGAGATAAGGCCATCGTTAGAAGAGCCTGACCTTTCCCTGAATCCGCCACGCCTAAGGCCTAGCAGGAGACCATTAAAGTGGATGCTCTCGTCACCCTTCGAATTCTTATGCGTTGGGCTCACATCTGTGCCGCTGTTAGCTGGATCGGAGGCGGTGCTTTCTACTGGCTTGTCCTGGGCCCGACTTTAAAGGAGATCAAGGAGCCGAGCTGGGCAATTAGCCTGGCCGCGGGAGTGCGGCAGCGGTTCAGAGCGCTTACCGCCATCAGCATGGGGATCCTTGTCGCTACAGGCCTGTTCGAGACTTTCGATCGACTTACCGAAGGGAACCTTGGTACAGGTTACCTCGCCGTGCTCGGGGTAAAGCTGGCCCTCGTGGCAGCAATGTATTTAGTCGCCAATAAGCTGAGCGAGGAGAAAGCTGGCGAAGCGGAAGGCTTTGACGAACTTGAAACGGGGCGGTCTATCACCCCCAGTGCTTCGTCATTGAGGTCAGTTATCGTCTCTCCGGAAGTGATGATCCTTCTGGGTGGCGCCATTCTCCTGGCCGCCGCAATCCTGAACATATTCTACCAGACAAGTCTTGCCGGACTCTAACCGCCCGTCCCTTCTTGCTGGATTCCTCAGGTTTTCTCGCACCGTCACCAACCGCGTCGATCTCCCGCGCAATCTACGGCTGCGGTACCACACGGTCCAGAAATGGCCGGCTCCACGCCAGTTCGCGCTTTACGAAAGGGCTGGCCTATTCGACGAGCGGAAATCATACCGACGAGCAAGCAGAGCTACACCTACAAGGGTGACGGTATACTGGTAGAGCGAACTTGGTGCGAACCCTCCGACGGAAAGGAGCACCAATCCGTAACCCATTGACCGTCTCCTGGCATCAAACAGGGAGGCACATGTGGTGAATCCCAGGGAAGCCAGGGCAAGAACGTAGAGGGCCAAGGGGAGCTCAAAGCTCAGACCCGAGGTCCATTGGACCACCAACTGGGTGTTGGCTGGTTGCCATATCGCCAACGCACTCAGGCCGCCTCCTAAAAACACCCCAAAAGCCGCGGAAATGACCGTTGATCTGGTCTTGAGGGGCGAAACGACGGGCCACAGAAGAACTGGCAGAAGTATCGTCCCTACGACGACAGTTGACTCGCTGAATCGATATGACGTTAACGCCAGTAGCGGAAAACCGAATCCGAGAAAACGAGAAACGCTAGATGAGGCTGCATGATAGACGAAGGAAATGTAGGAAATGCCCGTGAAGGCTAACAGGGCCCTTTGGCCACCCCAACTCGACCTTGCCCAGCCATTGAGAAGAAGTAGAATAGCAAGCACTAACCAGATTAGTAAGCGCATGGTATTCCACGTCTCGGGGAAAACTATGAAAGATGCCGTTCCTGCTACCAGCCCGGTCAAAACTGCCGAGATGGTCAGGCTCTCCCGCCACCCCTGAGCCCGGCCTTTGAGAGCCCGGTAAGCCAGGCCCGCAAAGAAGAGCAAGCCTGAAAGTACCACAACGTAATAGAGCATCCCGCCTAAGGAAGTCAGGATGCGATAGGCGCCCGCCAAGGCTCCAGCATCCGGGATCGCTGGCGCGATTATGGGCAGCCATCGGTTCAGAGGCAGCTCAAGCACGACCAAAAGGACAGTTATTCCAGGCAAGCTATCAAGCTGAACAACTCGACGGGTCCCTCTATCGTTGGCTTTGACCTTCAGCGCCGTCAAGTCTGAAATCACTTTGCCTGTCATCGTTGCACTGTCCGGAGTGCTTCTGTTTGTAAGCCCCTGATGGACGAGCTACTCCGGCAGCCCAGCCACCCAAGCCCGGTAGGTCTTGACGACCAGGCCTGGTGGTGGGGGGCACTCCTTCTGCACAAGGAGATACTCGGGATGGTCGACAATTCCACGGAGGGCGAGCCTCGCTATAGGTATGACATCCTCAGACGCGAGGGCCTGTTCGATCGAGACAAACTCCGCTCGATCCACCTCGAAACCATCTGGCACCGGCTCCTCAGAAACGGGTGTCAACCGAAAAACGATCAGCAGGTTGTTGTCCCCCGGCGAGACTCGGTTTCGCACACCGACAACGCCCTCTATCTCAGTCCGGATTCCGGATTCCTCCAACACCTCCCGCTTCACCGCCTCATCGATGGCCTCGTCCTTCTCAACGTACCCGCTGGGGAGGGTCCACTTTCCTTTGAACGGATCGAAGAGCCGCCTGACCAGAAGCACTTTCCCGTCCTTTAGCACGGCACCGGCCACTCCGAGGCCGCAATGGCAGTGTTCGACAATCCTCTCGTTCACGCCTTCAATCCTTTGTCAATCACTCGTCGCCTCCCCCAGACACTCGTGTTGTTCTTTCCTGACTCTATTCTACAACTAGAGTCTTGTCACGTAAACCAGGCGCGATCGGACGAATCCCACTTCCGCCGGGAGCCGTACGAACGATCAACTGCCGCCGAGGTTACGAGTCTTATTATGTGGAAAAGCCGCCCCCTTATGTGGAATAATCGTCGATTTGGGTGGATAAGTCCGTGGGTAACTTTGTGGAGAAAAGGGGTAGGCAAGGAAGTGGTTTGGGCGTAGAATGCTGATTATGGCACGATCGGTAACAAGGGTTGGGCCTCTGGCAGGACCAACCCATCCTATTGCCCTTCAAGAAGTCTTCACTGTTTTCCCTCCCTCGGAATCCCTTGACGTCGCACCATTTTGCCTGGATTCTGTTCAGAAAGGAGACAAGCCTTGGGCCTGAAAGCCGTGGCAATAATATTTGGGCTTCTGCTAATTTTGGCTACGCCGCTGACAAGTCTGGCGTGGACGGGACAAGTGCACGGGACAGATGGTTCCGGCTTACGCCTTCGGAGTGGTATATGGTCGGACGTAATCAGCATTTTGCCAGAAGGAACCCAATTGGAGGTGCTCGATAGCGCCACAGATAGTGACGGAGGTATGTGGTACCAGGTGAGTTACTCGGGTCTAACGGGTTGGACCTATAGTCCTTTCGTAGCTCCAGTCGCCGAACAAGTTGCGTCCACTTCACCAGCTACATCAACGCTGGAGCTTGCGCCCGTTGAAGGCGACATTGTAAGCGGGCTGGCCGCCTGGTATGGGTCCGAGTACCATGGGCAGACGATGGCCAGCGGACAAATCTTTGATATGTGGGATCCAACAACAGCGGCCGCGAACCTCTACCCAATGGGCACTTGGCTACGGGTTACCAACACTTCCGCCGGCAAGAGCATAGACGTGCAGGTGCGCGATACAGGTGGGTTCTCTTATCCTTTTGTGATTGATCTGTCCGCCGGCGCATTCTCGCTGTTGGCAGATCTTGACGAAGGCGTTCTAAACGTGGAAATACAGAGATTGCAGTGAATTGCAGCGAAATGAGCGTTCTCGGCTTTCCGCGACACCAGGAAAGGGCGACCAGTTGTTTCTGACGGTCCGTTCCCCTTATGCACGGAGTGAAAGCGGCTGACGGACCAATTGATCGGCTTTTAGCGCCACAGGTGATGATAGGCGACGGGGCCCCGGCTTCTGGGGCCCCGTTTTCATATCGATTAGCGAACAAGTCTCGCTAATTATGCGTAATCGCCCTGAAGCAGGACGCCTATTTCGACCATAGGTTTGTCGATCCTATGGTAATAGACATTGTGCGCCACGTTGGCGGGAATCCAAATAGCGGTGGTCTTGGTAATGCGATAAACCTCATCCTCCAGGGGAACCTCAACATCGAAGGTTCCCTCTTCACCGACATAAAAGAGGATCTGAGGCGAAGGGTGGGCGTGCATCTCGCAGGTCGGGTTGGGATCGGGCAGGTGGGTCCGGTAGAAGGTGTCGGCAAAGGCCGTGGCTTCGGGTACCAACTCCTTTCCCATATAGAAGGTGAAGGGGTCTACAGGGACGCCATGATACAGGTATTCTTTAGTCATTTTCGGTTCAGAGATTACGAAACGCTCATACTTCCTGGCCATTTTGTTGCTCCTTGATAAGTGTGGTTTAGCGAAACACACCGTATCATGGGCAAATCGCCCTGTCAATAACGGGCGTGGCATAACTTAGTTCAGCCTTGACCGTTAGATTCAGCAGAACGGCGGTCCAATTTACTTGAAGGAGGCAGCGCCATAAAAGTCACCGTTGACCTTGATCTGTGTATCGGGGCGGCCAACTGCGTGGCCAGTTGACAATCCGTCTTCGACCTGAACGACCAGGGAAAAGCATACGTTCTTGATCCCGGCGCCGCCGACGGCGAGACTATCATGGAGGCGGCCGAGAGCTGTCCCACCCAGGCGATCATTGTTGAGGATGATGAGGGTCACCAGTTGTTTCCTTGAAGCGACCGCTTCCATCGTTCGAATCTGTATCTGCAGATTCGAGAACCACTCCATTTGCTGTGAGGGAAAAACCGCCTCACTCAGACCACTCCTCAACGCTCCATACTTAGCTTGATCGTCCGTGCCTTCCCCTGCCTAGAAACCTAAAATTGCTTCCTCAGTGGGTGAGGCAGCCGGCCAAGCTCCTCGCCGCGGGCCCACCACCGAAGGCAACTTTGTCCAGCTTTGCGAAAACCGACCCGCTAAGGTATACTTCAAAAAGGCCATTTGATATGCCAAAACAAGGATAGGATGACAGAACGACAACGGATAAGAAACTTCTGCATAATCGCCCACATCGACCATGGTAAGTCTACCCTAGCCGATCGTTTGCTTGAATATACCGGAACAGTTAGCCAGCGCGAAATGGTCGACCAGCTCCTGGACTCCATGGATTTGGAACGGGAAAAAGGAATTACCATCAAGGCGCAAGCGGTCCGGATGGAGTATCGAGCCCGCGACGGCAGTTCTTACGAGCTGAACTTGATAGATACACCTGGACATGTGGATTTCACCTACGAGGTAAGTCGCAGCCTAGCCGCCTGTGAGGGTGCCATTCTCGTCGTAGACGCCACTCAAGGGATTGAAGCCCAGACGCTGGCCAACGTGTACCTGGCCATGGAACACAATCTGGTACTGGTTCCGGTTATCAACAAGATAGACCTTCCTAGCGCCATGCCAGAGCGTGTAGCCAGGGAAATCGAGGATGTGATTGGCCTTCCCTCGGACGAAGTAGTCTTCGCTTCGGCTAAAGAGGGAACCGGCACGCAAGAGATACTCGAGGCCGTGGTGAAGCGTATCCCCCACCCGGTTGGTCATCCGGAGCAACCCCTGCGCGCCCTGATCTTTGATTCACATTACGACCTTTATAAAGGCGTGATAGCCTACGTTAGAATCGTCGACGGGCGGCTGGCCAGAGGCGATCAAATCATGCTGATGTCCAGCGGCAAGGTGACTGACGTTCTGGAGATCGGGGTTTTTCGACCGCAGATGACGCCTGTGGAAAAGCTTGAGGCGGGCGAGGTCGGCTATGTCGCCACGGGCCTGAAGGTGGTCAAGGAGTGCGAAGTAGGCGATACCGTGACGAACGACCGTAGACCAGCCAAAGCGGCCCTTCCGGGCTATCGCCCGGCTAAGCCAATGGTGTTCGCGGGCCTCTATCCAGTCGATGGCGAAGACTATGGCCTCTTGCGGGATGCCCTTGAGAAGCTTAAACTCAATGACGGGTCACTCCTCTACGAACCGGAAACCTCGCAGGCTCTTGGCTTTGGCTTTCGCTGCGGTTTTCTCGGGCTTCTTCATATGGAGATCGTCCAGGAACGGCTCGAACGAGAGTACAAACTCGGCCTCCTGGCAACACCCCCTAGCGTAGAGTATCACGTTCTAAAGCGTAGCGGAGAGATCATCGTCGTTGACAATCCGGCTGCGATTCCTTCCCCAGGGGAAATCGAGGAAATAGAAGAGCCGTGGATGAAGATCACCATAATCGCCCCCTCCCGGCACATTGGACCGGTGATGGAAATGGTGACCGCGCGGAGAGGTGACTTCGTGCGAATGGATTATCTCGACGACCAGCGAGTGATGCTCATTTACGAGCTACCCCTGGCCGAAATGATTATCGATTTCTACGATCAGCTCAAATCCCGAACGCAGGGCTACGCCTCTCTGGATTACGCGTTCTCGGATTACCGGGCGGCCGACCTGGTGAAGCTAGACATTCTTGTGAATGGCCAGCCCGTTGATGCCCTGTCCCTCATAATTCACAAACAAAAGGCCTACCAGCAAGGTAGATTACTGGTGGAGAAGCTACGCCAGTTGATTCCGCGGCAGCTCTTTGACGTACCGATTCAAGCCGCCGTCGGGAGTAAAATCATTGCTCGCGAAACCATTAGAGCAATGCGGAAAAACGTCCTGGCTAAGTGCTACGGTGGCGATGTGACCCGAAAACGTAAGCTTCTGGAGAAACAGAAAGAGGGCAAAGCCAGAATGAAAACCGTGGGCAACGTTCAGATCCCTCAGGAAGCTTTTATGGCGGTCCTCAGTTTGGAAAACGACAAATAGCTGCCCTCGCAGACGTGTGATGGCGAGCCATCACACGTTAATGTCTGAGTGACATCCTTCGTGCAGAAGGGCGTAGGAACGGTTCGGTGCGTTCGCCGTAAGAGGTCAGAGGAAAACCAAGAGTAATGGATCCGTTTTTTGCCAGCCTGGGTTTCGGGTTTGTCACGGCCGTAGCCGACCTTCTCGGGGGTCTGATTCTGGCCGTTAAGACCCAGTGGGATCAATTGCTCCTCAAATACTTCATCGCCTTTGGGGCTGGCTTCATGCTCTCCGCAGCCATTCTGAAAATGGTTCCAGAGAGCTTTCAGCTAACCGCCTCCGCGCCGATATTCGTGCTCGTGGGTTATCTTCTGATCCATTTTGCCGAGCACATCCTCGCCTCCCATTTTCACTTCGGCGAGGAAACCCACCGGGATGTCATGCTCGACTCGTTCATCGGCGTCGCGGCGCTGGCAGGCCTGCTAATTCACGGATTCTTCGACGGTGTCTCTATCGCCTCCGGATTCCTGGTGGCGCCATCCCTGGGCCTACTCATTTTTGGAGCTATCCTTCTGCATAAAGCGCCAGAAGGATTCACCGTGGCCTCCATTATGCTGGCCTCAGGAAGAACGAAGAAGCAAGCCTTGGTGGCGGCAGGAGCTGTCGGCGTGGCCACCGTCATCGGCGTCTTGGCTATGTCTGTTGGCTCTGCCTTCGCGAGCTATGGACTTGCCATCTCTGCCGGGGTCACCATTTACGTTGCGGCCTCCGACCTCATCCCAGAAGTAAACGCCGAGAAGGGCGCCAAAATGGCTCTAATGGTCTTTGGAGGGGTGGCTTTGTTTTACGTTTCGGAGAAGTTGCTGGGGGTTCTTGGGTTGTGAACAAGCCTAAAACGGACCCCGTTCGGAGGAAAAGCAACAATTCCAATGAGGAGATTCTGGTTCTAGGGCTGGGCCCGGGTGACTGGCACTTGGTGACTGTTGAAGCGCGGGAGACGCTCTCGGCTGCCAAGGAAATCTACCTGCGAACCGCCCGTCATCCCGCCGTGAGGAGCCTGCCCGCGCATCTGCAGGTCCGCTCCTTTGATTCGATCTATGAGGAAAGTGCCACTTTCGACGAGGTCTACCAGAAGATCGCCTCAATACTAGTTGAGGTTGCTCAGGAATCCCCTTCCCCTGTACTCTACGCCGTACCTGGCCATCCACTTGTCGGGGAGACCTCGGTGCGGCGGCTTCTTACCCTGGCCCGGGAGAAGAGCCTCGCCGTCCGAATTATTCCGGGCCTGAGTTTCTTGGACGCTGTGTTTGCCACTCTGCAGTTAGACCCGCTTCAAGCGGGAATCGGTGTCTTAGACGCTCTCGAAGTGGCCGCGGTTCCGGCCGGGGAAGGTGCAGGCGAAAAGACTCAGTGGCTCCCTCTTAGCCAGCGACTTGACCCAACTCAACCTCTTCTCATTTGCCAACTCTATAACCGTCGCACCGCCTCTGGGGTCAAGCTGGCTCTTCTAGAGATCTATCCTGCTGACCACGCTGTGACTATAGTGCAGGCCGCAGGGGTCAAAGGGGAAGAGAGTGTGAAGGTCAGGCCACTGAGCGAACTGGATCACAGCGACGACTTGGATCACCTGACTTGCCTCTATGTGCCGCCCCTACCTATTCAGGAGGCGCTCTGTCGCTTTGAGGCCCTGGAATACATCGTGGCCAGGCTTCGCGGGCCGGGAGGGTGCCCCTGGGACCGCGAGCAGACCCACCAGTCGCTGAAAGGTCACCTCATCGAGGAGACCTACGAGGTCCTTGAAGCTCTGGACAGCGGTCGGCCTGACAAGGTAGCTGAAGAGTTCGGAGATCTTCTTCTCCAAATAGTACTGCACACCCAGATCGCCTCGGAAGCGGACGATTTTGCCATGTCCGATGTCTTGTCTGGAATTTCTAGCAAGCTTATCCGCCGGCATCCTCACGTCTTCGGAGAGATTGCCGTATCTGGCAGCGCCGAGGTGCTTCGCAATTGGGAGCAGATCAAACGAGCAGAGCGCCTGGCCTCAAGTGACGAGGAAGAAGGCGAAAAGCCGACGTCCATATTGAGCAGTCTCCCGGCCAGTATGCCAGCGCTCGCCTACGCGCAGGGAATCCAGCAGCGCGCCGCTCGCGTCGGTTTCGATTGGAGAACAATCGAGCCCGTTTTGGACAAAGTCTCCGACGAAGTGAGTGAGTTGAGCAGGGCGGCGAACCAGGTTGAGAGAATGACCGAATTTGGAGATATCCTGTTCTCTCTGGTGAATGTCGCTCGCTGGCTGAAAATCGACGCTGAAGAAGCTTTGCGTCTAGCGAACCGGCGCTTCAGGGAGCGCTTCCAGCTTATGGAAGAAATGGCTGGGAAAAGACAGGTCGAGATGCGCAAACTTTCGCTGGATCAGCTAGACGAACTTTGGGAAGAAGCCAAAAGAAGACTCGTGTTACCCGAGGCTTAGTTTTGCGGCCTTGGAGGGCCGTAGTCGACATAGACCGGCTCCGGGCCAACCTTCAGCTGTAGAACCCTATTTGCCCCTCCAGCAGAGACAGGCTGGCCGTAAAGATCGTGCACCGCCAACGTGTCAGAGGAGCCCGTCAACTCAACTTGTTCACCCCCGGCGTCGGCCCACATTACGTCCACGGACCGGCCATTGGGACCCTGAAACCGATAAGCGTGAATCGCGCTCCCGAAATTCGGCCAGGAAACAAACCTGCTCCCCTCCAGGAACTTCGTCATCGTCTGGTAGGCGTAAAAGGGAGCCTTCAGCGTTTTCCAGTCTAATTTGACCAGGCCATAGTTGTGTTCGTCGCGGATCGGGTTGGCGCCATCGTCGTGGAATTCGTACCAGAACAACTTCTCCACCCCAGGGCTGCTCAACGCCTGCAAGTAGGTCCGAACCATATAAATGGCTTGTTGCTCCTCTGTGCCAAGGCCCGCGCCGCTGGTAGACGAGTTCCAGCCGACTTCTGTGATCCAGATCGGTTTCTCACCATACTTGTCGACCGCATTCTTGGCCTTGACCAGTTCGCCCGGCAAATCTCCCTGGTCGAAACTTGGCCTGGGAAGATAAGGATGCACCGCGAGAACGTCGAAGTAATTCCAACCGCCGTTCGCGGCGACTTGGTCGAAGAACTTGGTGTCCACCCCGGCCGTCCCGCCGATAAGGACTTTCGCCTTGGGATTGGCCGCTTTTACTGCAGCGTAGCCGGCCTTCAAGATTTGAGTGTACTGCTCGGCGTTGGGTTCAGGCTTCCAGAACAAACTGGTGTTCTCTTCATTCCATAATTCCCAGTAAAGGACCTTCGACTGGTAGCGTTTTGCCACCTCATAAACATAGTTGTACCACTTTTGTACGTCTGGCATGCCGTAGTGCGGGCGGTCCGATTCTTTTCCGGCCGACCAGGCAACGGCATAATCGAGGAGTCCAAGGATGCTAATCCCCTCGGCCGTTTGTAGCGCCACCATCTCGTCCGTGTAGGCCCATTCCCATTTGTCTGGTTGAGGCTGTATCCAGTCCCATCGAAACTCCTCTCGTGTCCATTTCGCGCCAGTTTTGGCCAGGAGGTCTGTCGGAAGGCTCTGCTCTCCGTGAATTATGGCGTACCGCACCGCAATATCCGAGTTCAAACCGAATGGTGAGGTGATGGCCGGCGTAGGCGCGTCAACATAATCCTGAGAAGGCGGTGGGACCGAGAGTGTCGGCGGTGTGGCAACTCGCGAATCCTGGAAACTCGTCAATGCTCCCACTAGCAGAAAAAGAGAAACAATTACTCTGAGCATCATCGAAGCAGTTACTCCCACGAGGCGCCACCGACGAGCGAAGCAGCCGAACGAGGTGAACCCTTGCGTTGCTATGTCCAATCACCCCCTATAATAGCCGCCCTGGCGCCGTCTGTAAACCAGAACCAGATTCATTTCGCTAACCTCCTTCGCAAAGATAGTGCCAAGACCAGCGTCAGAAAGAAGCAAAGGTGCTGCAGAGATAGGCTATGCTCTTCCAGGCCGATGGTGATACCATGTGGATCATGAAATTGACCCGACTAGCGCTTGTTACTCATATGTTGGCGTGCTTAAATGGAATGAAATGATAGGCGCTTGCCAACCTGCGGCAAACGCCGGCAGTAATTTGCGCTCCGAGACTCTGTTCCCCTGGCAGGACCTCTCGACTGTCTTCAATGGTCCTGATGTCGAACATAGATTGCACCCGTGACAACACTCATTTGACTCAGAGCGATTAAGCGCGATATACTCCACCAGGGACAAAGCTAGCCCGATTCATTACACATCACCCGAAGGGAGGAACGATAGTGGCTGAGGCCGATATTGTTCTAGAGCATTTAACGAAGAGATTCGGCGATGTCATCGCGGTGAACGATGTTTCCGTCGAGGTCGAGAGGGGGGAATTCTTGTCGGTGATCGGGCCGAGTGGTTGTGGGAAGACGACCACTATGCGGATGATTGCTGGGCTTGAGGTTCCCACCAGTGGAGAGATATACATAAGGGGAGATCGGGTAGCCAATGTTCCGGCCTACAAGCGCAATGTTGCCATGGTGTTTCAAAGCTTTGCCCTATTCCCCCACATGTCGGTACTTGGCAACACCGAGTATGGCTTGCGGATGAAGGGAGTAGATAAGGGGACCAGAAGAGCCAAGGCTCTCAAAGCGCTGCAAACGGTGGGACTAGAGGGATTAGAGCACCGCAGCGTGGACCAGTTGAGTGGTGGTCAGAAGCAGAGGCTGGGTCTGGCGCGTGCTCTGGCGGTGGATCCGGCTTTTGTCCTTTTGGACGAGCCTCTGGG
>JAMDCE010000588.1 GCA_023489135.1 Chloroflexota bacterium | reverse complement strand
GACCGCCTGGTCGAGGAGCTACCTGTACTTGTCCAGGCTGCAACACAAGCCACCGAGGAGTGGTCTATTCCTGAAGGAGGGGTAAGCGTGAACAATGTGAACGTCGATGCGAGATTCGGGGGGCAGTTCGGCACCCGCGCAGAGCGTGCTGCGGAGAGAGACTGGAATGAGCGCCTGATCCAGGCAATCAAACCTGCCCTGCTGATCTTCCTGGTGGGAGCCATCTTGTTTGGGCTCACCGCGTTTCTCGCCTGGGACCTGCACACGCCGGTGGCCAGAGATAGCGCGCAAGGCAGCCGTATCGTGGACGAACTGGGCATGTTCGGGAAGCAGAACGCTATCGTGGAACTGAATAAGGACCAGACCGATGCGTATGTTGCGGCCCAGATGACCCACCATCGCGGCGATATGCTGCTCTGCCTCGGCATCGGGATACTCGGCCTGGCCGTGGGCTCCGTTGGAATCGCGTGGCACGAAGCCAAGGAGCTACGATGGTCGCCGGATCGCTCGGCGCGGGTATAGGCCAGACCGCGCTAGCGCGGCTTGCGGAAGTTCACGGTGTAGCTGAATAGCCCGCCGAACTGCTCGGAAAGCCTGAATCCGGCCTCTTCACAGTGAGCTATAGTAGTGCTCTTCAGAGAGTAGTCAGGGTCCGGGAGGAATTCTGTGATCGACAGAGTTCCTCCCGGCTTCAGTACGTGGTACGCTTCGCGAAGTGCGGCTTCCTTATCAGGTATTTCTCCCAAAACCGTGACGTAAAACACCAGGTCGAAGCTATCGTCATTGAAGGGGAGATGCTCCGCGTCATCCAGACGAGTCTCGACGTTTGTCAGGTTGTGCTGACGAATCTTCTCCTGCACCGCGGCAAGCATCTTCGGTTCAATATCCAGCGCGTAAACCTTACCCTCTGGGCCAACCCGTCGAGCCACCGCCACCGTGTAGAAGCCCGTCCCAGGCCCCACTTCCAGGACCTGCCAGCCAGTAGACACCCCCATTCGCACCACCAGCCTCTCCGGCGGGAAGAATCGCGCGCGCAAGGGATTCTCCAGAATCCGCACCGCTGCAGAAGGAATCGGAAAAGGATGAACCTTCCTGCCCAACCGAATCACCACCTGAAATACGAGGAAAAGGCCGACGGCCCAGCCCAGAACCCTGACGATGCCTCTCATTCCCTCTCCTTTCACTTTCCGTTGTCGGTCTTTTCGTCGCTGATTACCTTCCCGTCCTGAAGACGGATGACCCTCTCGGTCTCGTTGGCCACCAGCACGTCGTGCGTCACTATCACGAAGGTTTGCCCGTACGCTCTCCCGAGGTCGCGCATCATATCGATTATCGCCACCGCAAGCTGCGAATCCAACTCACCGGTGGGCTCATCGGCCAGAATCAGCGCGGGATTGCCGACCAGAGCTCGGGCAATCGTGACTCTCTGCTGCTCACCTCCGGACAACTCGCTAGGGCGGTGATCGAGGCGCTCCCGCAACTCCACCATCTCGAGAGCCTTCTTCGCCCGTTCCTTCCGCAGCCGGTACGAAATGCCGGCGTATTTCAGGGGGAGCATTACATTCTCCTGGGCGGACAGCGTCGGTATCAGGTTGAACTGCTGGAAGACGAAGCCGATTTTATCCCGCCTGATCGCCGGTAGCCTGCCCTTGGGAACCTTGGTCACGTCTTCTCCGTCGATAATAATGGTGCCGGCCGTCGGCCGGTCAAGGCATCCGAGCATATTCAGCAAGGTGGATTTGCCGCTCCCCGAGCGGCCGACGATGGCGACGAACTCTCCGCGATCTATCGAAAGGTTCACCCCTGCCAGAGCGTTGACCCTGCTCTGCCCCATTGTATACGTCTTGCTAAGTTCCCGAGCCTGAACTATTGCCGACGTCATTTCTCCACTCCGAAATCGACTTTGGCGGTCATTCCCCAACGCAGGCTGTCATCCTGTCCATCAAGCGCAATGGTAGCAACGTAATTGGCATCGCCGGTAGAGGTGATGGTGGCGTAGTTGGCCATCGCCGACACCTTGCCCTTGAGCACCTTGTTGTCGAAGGCGTTAACGATCACGTCGACGGGCTGACCGGTCTGTATTTTCGCGGCGCTAGCCTCATCCAGGTCAGACGTTTCGACCTGAAATGTGCCCGTGTCACCCAGGATAATGGCAGGATTTCCAGGGCTGGCCATCTCACCCGCTCGTATCTGTAAGCTGGCGATCTGTCCGTCAAATGGCGCTAACAGAATGGCGTTGGAAAGGGGAGCCTTGGCCTGTTCGACCGCGGTCTTCGCCTGCTCCACACGGGCGAGGGCCACATCTATCTCAGCCTGGGAAGCGCCCTGCTGGCTACCGGCCGCGCTCGACCTGGCTCTGGTCTGAGCGAGCTTGGCCTGGGCGCTCTCGACCGCTGCCTGCGCCGCGGCCAGGGTCGATTCCGATGTCGCCTGCTTGGCCTTCAACTGTGATTCCGCCTGCGTGACAGCTGCCTCGGCAATCGTGATGTCCTGCTGGCTCGCCCCCTGCTTGAGCTTGAGAAGACTGGCCTCGGCAATGCTCACGGCAGTCTCGGCGGCAGCCACCCTCGCGTCGCCGGCTTTCCCGCGATAGTCATCCTTGCCGAAAGTGCCCTTGATCCCGTCCCGGTCCAACTGCGTGGCCCAAAGGGTATTCTTGGCCTGTTCCAGCTGGAGTTCGGCGGCCCTGATATCTTCGGCCGTCGGGCCATTCTTCAAGAGGGCCAGCTTGGCCTGAGCTGCATCCAGCGAGGCTTTGGCGGCAACCCCCTCTGCCTCGACGGTGGCCTGGGACTGAGCCAGCCTTTCCTTAGCCGCCTCGAATGCCGCCTCGTCTGCCTTCACATCCGCTTCCGTGGTGCCCTCCTTCGCCTGGCGCAGCAGGGCCTCATTGAGAGCCAGGGCGTCTTCAGCCGCCTTCACCTGAAGCTCGATATCCGCGGTCTCCAGCTTGGCCAGCGTTTGGCCGCGCTTGACCTTGTCTCCTTCCTTGACCAGCACCGATTCAACCTTGCCCCCGCTCTTGAAAGCGAGCCTGGCCTGGGTAACGGGCACGATTGAGCCCTTGGCGCTGATGGTAATAGGTTGATCGTCGCGTGACGTCGACGTGGGCTTAGGAACACCCTGCCCCTGGCTCTGCGCCAGCGCGAGTCCCCCCACGGCGACGACGATGACCAGTAAGACTATGCCTCCCAGGACTTTCCTGTTCACTTAGCATCCTCCTTGAGCGCTTCACTCTACTCGCTTCGTAAAGCCTTGACAGGGTCGAGGCGTGAAGCGTTCCACGCTGGATAGAGTCCGGCCACGGCGCCGAGCACCGTAGCGAAGATTACGACCGTTAGCGCCAATCGTGGGGTGATTACCCACAACTCCGTGCCTCCCAACGAGGGAGATGCCACCGCGTTAAGGAGCGTGGCCATCAACCAGCCCAGCGCCAATCCCATGAATCCGCCAACCAGGCCGATCACGGTGGACTCGGTCAGGTACTCTACGACTATGTCTCGGTCAGATGCCCCGACGGCCTTCTTTATTCCTATCTCTTTGGTCCGCTCGTTCACCGACATTATCATCGTGTTGACCACTGAGAGTCCGCCGACGATGGCCGCCAGCAGGGCGCCGCTGAGCATGATCACGTTGAAGATCAGTAACCCTTGACGAATCTGTTCGATCATCTCCTTCGGAGGCATCGCCTTTACAGTGGGGATTTCCCGGTTGATTCTCCTGGCCACCGCATCCGCGTCGGCATCATCGCGCGGCACCACGGCGATCCCTCCAATCACGTCAGGCGGAATCTTCATTTCTTTTCGCGCAACGTCGTAAGGAATCACCACGTACTGGTCAGGCATCGTATTCGTCGATTCTATGATGCCCACCACGGTGAAGTTCTTCTTTCGCCATTCGATGCTGTCCCCCACACCTATCTTCTTGTTGAGGGATATTTTCGAGCCGATAACCGCGTTGTATTTGTAGGTGTCGGAGGCCTGGAGCCAGCGTCCCTCTTGAAGGTCGATGCCCTTGAACATCAGACTACTGTACTCCGGTTCCAGGGCCAGAACCTGGTCCGGGGGCCCAAATTGAACCGTGTTCATAGTATCGGAAAGCGCGTCACCGAATATGCGAAGCACTACCTGCACGCCCTGTACTCGCTCGATCTGTCGCACCGTCGTTTCATTTGTCCTCGATTCGGCGGACCTGCTGGCGGGTTGGACCTGGATCGTCCCCTGTGCGAAATTCCCGGCGCTATCGAGCATCACGTTGAAATATTCGCTCATCCCGCCCATCACAGTGAGCGCGAAGACCCCTACCACGATCCC
>JAMDCE010000710.1:3900-4319 GCA_023489135.1 Chloroflexota bacterium | reverse complement strand
GGGCCGAGGAAGGTCAGGCGAACGGGCAGAGTGGCGACAATCAGAAGTGCGTGAAGGGCTCACGCCCTTCGCTACTTGCTCAGGGTAAACTCCGGGGAGCGAAGAACGCGAAGAGGAGAGGAAGGGGAGGCGCCGCTCCCACTTGAAAGCCCGCATCCTTTCGTTTATATTTACTGACAATCCACCTGCCCAAACTGTCCGGGGGGGCGCGTACAGCCAGTTTACGGCCGGCTGGCCGGATGGTCTACTTGATCCCGCCACCGGACGGAGATGTTGCCGGAAATGGTTGAGAGACAGTTGCAGTTCAGCGTAGATAGCCAGTTGCTGGGTGAACTGGGAGAACGCCTGGTTACCAGAAGTTATGTGGCTCTGGCTGAACTTGTAAAGAATTCATATGACGCCGACGCCACAAGGACCAC
>JAMDCE010000710.1:0-3828 GCA_023489135.1 Chloroflexota bacterium | reverse complement strand
ACCACGATACGTTTCATCAATGCAAGGAAGGGGTGCAATTACTCCGACGTCAGTGAGATCCGCATCTCGGATAATGGGCACGGAATGACCTTGAGCCAAGTTAAGGATACTTGGATGCGAATCGCTACCACTCAGAAACTCCGAGAGCCGATATCTGCCTCTTTCGGAAGAAGAAAGACGGGCAACAAGGGGGTGGGTCGCTTCGCCTGTCGAAGACTGGCAAAGCGGCTTGTTCTAGAGACAGTAGCTGAGGCTCCAGGAGGCTTTGAGCGGACTCGGGTGGAGTTCAACTGGGCGGATTTCAAGCCTGGAAGCACTCTCACCGAGATCCCCTGCACCTATGAGGCTGGACTCTTGGACCAAGGCAGCCCAGGGTTAAGCTTAAAGTTGATAGACCTCGTCGAACAATGGTCCGAGAGCGAGTTCAACCTGTTAAGAAGACAGATATTAGGTCTCTCGATAGCGAAAGGGACTCGACGCGGAGGATACGAAGAAGACCCAGGCTTCGAGGTTATCTTTGATGCCCCAGAGTTTCCCAGAGGCGAGGGAATCCTCGCAGACCAGTTCATGGACGCGGGTTGGGGCAAGTTGCAGGGGCGTGTCGCGGAAGGCGGCGATGTCCGACTAACACTAGCAGCCAATGTGATTGGAACCAAGGAATACCACCTTCCCAAGACGTTCCATGCTCTCAAAGGTATGACTTTCGAAGTTGCCTGGATTCCCTACCGCAAGGACTACTGGCGAGATACCAGGACTCTGACAATGGCGCTAGCTAAACAGGTTATGGACGAGCAAAGCGGTGTCAGGGTCTACTTGGACGGCTTCAGAGTATACCCGTACGGCGACCCGAGTGACGACTGGTTGGGCATCGACAGAGACGTTGCCCGCCGACTGGTCACGGCCGATCGCATCCTTGACGAACTAGCCTCGACCCTGGGCGTTGACCCGCGAAGATGGATGCTCTATCATCCGCGAAACCGCAATCTTGTCGGACGAGTGCAGATCACATCGAGCCCTGATCTGCCGTTCCAGATGAAACTGGATCGAGAGGGGTTCATCTGGAACGAGGCCTGCGATGAGCTTGTTGAGGCGTTGCGATTGTCCCTGCAGTGGATGGTGTTACACTATAGCAGGTTTGTAATTGCTCTTGAAACGCAGAGGCTCCGAGAGGCAGAAAGAGCGTTTGAGAGTCAGCTCGACAAATCGGCAGGTACTCAGCCCCTCGTAATCAGAGCCGTCGATGCGCTGTACGATGAGGCGAAGAGAGCTGTTGCCCTGCTTCCGGCCGAGATTAAGGAGAAGTCAGCATCTCAACTCGAAGCTGCCCATGATGTGATAGAACGTTCCCTCACGCAAACCGAGACATATTTGGGGATCTTGAGAGGAGCCGCGTCAGCTGGAACGCTGATGTTCAGCTTCTCTCAAGAGGTGAAGAACCTTGTCGCGCGGTTGGATACCCACGCCAACACTCTGGATCGAATTGCAGGGACCCTCTCGCCAGACCATAGACATCAATTCACCGAGTTCGCTTCGTCCTTGCGTAAGACGCGGGACAGATTAGACCAGCAGATCCAGTTGTTCGGCAGTCTGGCATGGAAGACCACGCCGGCTGAAAAGAAGTTGGTCTCTGTGCGGCGCATATGCACAGAGGTAGTCCAAGGATTCCAGTTCTTGATCGAGGAATACGACATGAACCCTGTCACGTTGGAGATCGGCGATGAGTTGAGGGCGGGACCTATGCACGAGGTTGAGTTGTTCTCGATCGTGGTGAACCTTGTCTCGAATGCGGTAAAGGCGAATCTGGCCGGAAATGGGAAGAATATTCTGATCCAAGGGTCCAAGATGGAAGAGAAAACGGTATTAAGGGTGTTTGATGACGGACTGGGCCTCTCTCCCAATCTGAGGGAAAAGGTATTCCAGCCGCTTATGGCTGATCCTGGCGGGGATCTTTACGAGGGCTTGAAGCAAAGGATTGCGGACAAGGACCTAGTGGCCCTGGGCCGAGGTAGCGGTATCGGTCTAACCATAGTCAGGAGCATCGTAGAGACTTATGGCGGGCAAGCCGGCTTCGTAGATGCCGAGGCGCTGTGGAAAACGTGTGTTGAGGTGGTGCTCCCATGAAGCCAAAGGTTAGAGTTCTGTGGATTGACGACGATCCAAGCCGAACTGCTGAGGCGATGAACCTCTGCTCTTCCCATCTGGTTGTCGACATGCTCCGTCCAGAACAACTGGAGAGCAAGCTCTCAGGGGGCCTGACCATCCGTCCAGAGCCGGACATTTTCCTTGTAGACTACTACCTCAACCAGTATGCCAATGTGGATGAGCACAAGTACGCATACTACGGCCTAACGATTGCCGCGCAGATCCGCGAGCATTATCCCGAATACCCCATATACCTCGTTACCGAGCATGCAACCGAAAATGGTGAGGCTAAGCTCGATGAATGGAGGCAGGCCGCCAAGGCGTCCTTCGACCGCATTCTTACACTCAAGATCGTCCAGAGGAGCGGGCAAAGCGTACTCTACAACGACGCCTTGTATTATCGGTCCATTAGAGAGCTACCAAGAGGCGACCCAAAGCAACTTCTGACCCTGCTGAAACCTACCGACGCAGAGAGCGAGGATCGTCTAAGGCTGATTCTTCCCAGTGAACTCAGAAATGGACTGGGCCGACAGGGTTCAGCGGCCTCTGGAGGGAACGCAGTGACCTTCGCACGCTGGCTGCGCGAAGTTCTTCTTGCCGTTCCCGGCTTTCTTTACGACGACCTGCATACGTCGACCCATCTCGGAATGGCCCTCGAACGCTTCAGTGAGCTATCTGACAGATTCAAACAAGCTAGATACTCCGGGATCTTCGCGAGGACCTGCGAGCCGTTGTGGTGGGTTTCGGCACTAGATAATATACTGTTCTCCTCGCGCAAGGCGCGAAAGGCGGTCGGTAGCCGACCCTGGGAAGTAGCTCCCGCTGTGTTTGGAATACCTGATCAAGAACGGAGCAAGTGCGCCGTGTGCGGCGCGTTCCACCCTGAGACTGTTGGGGTTAACCTTGAGGACGCGAATGACCTGAGGCCGGTCCATTTCCGATGCAGTCAGCCCCATCCGAACAAGAAGCGAGAGTTGTATTTTGACGAGCCCAGAGCATTCAGACTTCAGGCAGGACTGAGGAATGGGTGCGCAGGCGAATAGGCCACCTAGCATTCCTGCCCGGCAGCATATTCTCGAAACACTATACTTCATCATCTGCAACTCTGATTTTGCTTCGCTCTCCCAGGAACGCTACGATAACATAGTTCCCAACCAAATTGGGGCTTTGGTCGAGGCCTACTCAAAGTTGAAGCCCGCTCACCGCGGGGTGTTCCGGTTCGACATCCCACAGGCGGAGATTCCAATCTTAGACTATGACCTGCAGCCACATGAGCCGACTATCCTCATTGGTGGCATCATTGAATTCAATGGCGATGCTGTAATTCGCTCCTCCCTTGCCGTTAGCATAGCTTTTGTAACAGCGGCCGCAAGCCCTGGATCGCCTGCAACTACCCTAGCGGAGACTAGTCTGAACGTACCATCCTGTTGCATTGGTGGTTGCGGGAGCGCCAAGAGAATTGTTAGACGTTTCCACTTCGACTTTCAACCCGGGGAACGTACGAAACCCTTTTCTCACTTACAGTATGGAGGTAAATTCCCTGAAGACGACCAGACCAGAGAATGGCATTACTGTTTGGAGCATTTCCTGGAGCCCCCGCGCTGGCATTCCCTGCCGATGGATCTAGCGCTCTTGCTCGATCTGATAATTAGGGAATTTGCGACTCCTTTGAGCAACTGGACACAG
>JAMDCE010000190.1 GCA_023489135.1 Chloroflexota bacterium | reverse complement strand
AGGTGCGGCAATGAGAGCGCGAAATGGGTGGGACGCTGCCCCGGATGTGGCGAGTGGAACAGCCTGGTGGAGACGCGCGTCGCCAACGGCAGCAAGGCCGGCGCACCATCGGCTCAACGCCAATCGCCACAGCCTCTAAGTGACATCGCCCAGAAATGGCTCAGTCGGATCGAGGTGCCCATCGGCGAGCTCAACCGGGTCCTGGGAGGAGGCATCGTCCCGGGCTCGCTGGTGCTCATTGGCGGAGATCCTGGGATAGGCAAGTCCACGCTCTTGCTGCAGCTGTCGGGGATGGTTGCCGAAACGGCGGGCCGGGTTCTGTACGTTTCGGGAGAGGAGTCGGCGTACCAGATCAAGATGCGCGCCGATCGGCTGGGCATAAACTCGGAACGTCTGCTGATTCTTTCGGAGACAAGCCTCAACGCCGTGCTGGATACCATCGAAGAGCTGTCGCCCAGTCTGGTGATTGTGGACTCGATTCAAACTGTCTACCTCGATGAGCTGGCGTCCGCGGCAGGGAGCGTGGGCCAGCTGCGGGAATGCACCATGAAACTGATGCTGCTGGCCAAATCAACCCATATCCCCATCTTCCTGGTCGGGCACGTCACCAAGGAGGGCGCCATCGCCGGTCCGCGAGTTCTCGAACACATCGTCGATACCGTCCTTTATCTCGAAGGCGAGCGCCTGCACTCGTACCGCGTTCTGCGCGGAGTGAAGAACCGCTTCGGATCGACCAATGAAATCGGCGTCTTCGAGATGCAGGGCGAGGGGATGGTGGAGATTGGCAACCCTTCGGCGCTGTTTCTCAGCGAACGCTCCGAGTCCCACCTGGGGTCGGCCATCACCGTTGCGCTGGAAGGCACCCGACCGCTGCTGATCGAGATTCAGGCACTTACTACCACCACCAGCTTCGGCCTACCCCGCCGCACCGCCAACGGCATCGACTACAGCCGGCTGCTCCTCCTCACGGCCGTTCTCACCAAGCGCGTCGGGCTCGCCCTCTCGAATCAGGATGTTTATGTCAACGTAGTGGGCGGGATCAAGATCGCCGAGCCTGCGGTGGACCTGGGCGTGGCGGTGGCAATCGCCTCCAGCTTCAAGGATATGCCCACGGCGGCCGATACTATAGTGATGGGAGAGATCGGCCTCTCCGGCGAGATGAGGCGAGTAGCCCAGGTGGAGAAGAGGATGGCCGAAGCGGCTAACCTGGGCTTCAAGAGATGCGTGCTACCGAGGAGCGCCTTGAGCCATCGCCTACAAAAGCAGGCCGCTATTGAAGCACTTGGCGCCGACTCTGTATCGGAGGCGCTGGGACTGGTCCTCGAGAAGTGAGGGTGCGCCTCAACTATTTTGACAACGCGAAACAGCCTGTGCTAGTATAGGGTGACTACATCGTCACTGGCGTAGCGCGAAATGAGACCGCGGCGTGGCGCGACGGTCGAAGCTTTGCTCAAGTGCTGCTTCTGGTCAGTCGGTATTATTCATTCATTATGTTGCCAATAATTCATCGAGCACTTCAGCAGCGAACGATACCGATCAGAGCGCCAAGCGGGAGTCTTTTCGTTCGCAGTCCTATTTCGTAGGCGAAGGCTCTTTACATGCTGGTCGACGATCGTGGGATGATTCTCGGGAGGTTGTCCTATGAGAGTCGACTTAATCTTTCGGTTCCTGGGCGCCATCGCTTTTGGGATTGGTGGATGGTACCTGGGAGACTTCCTCACTGCCTCGCTTCCCCAGAGCGAGCAGTTCCGCTACACGGTGGCCATCTCTCTCGCCGGTTTGGGGCTGGGGCTGTTGGTCACACCCTACTTGACCATCAGCCCAATTGAGTGGCTGCGCGATCGGGTGCACAGGTTGCCGCTGCAAGACCTGGTAGCCGGGCTAATCGGACTGGTAATCGGGCTCGTGGTCGCGGCGTTGCTGGCCGCTCCGCTTTCACTGCTTCCATCCCTCTTCGGTAACTTCCTCCCCTTCGCGGCAGCCATCATTTGCGGCTACATCGGCATCGTTACAGCCGTGGCCCGCAAGAAGGACATCTTCTCCCTCCTCGGCAGCCGATTCACAGCCAGAACCGAGGGAGGCCATAAAGGTAGCGGCTCCCACGGGGTCCTGGTCGACACCAGCGCCATTATCGATGGAAGGATTGCCGATATCAGCCAAACAGGATTTATCGCCGGTAGCATGATCGTACCGCGCTTCGTCCTGGGGGAGCTGCAGCGCATCGCCGATTCGGCAGACGTGCTTCGCCGCAACCGCGGCAGGCGTGGCCTCGATATCCTCGGTAAGCTCCAAAAGGATTCCCTCGTTCCTATCGAGATCTTCGAGATGGACGTCAACGGCGTAGACGACGTGGACTCGAAGTTGGTGAAGTTGGCCATTCAGATGCGCTGCCCGATCATAACCAACGATTTCAACCTGAACCGCGTCGCCGCGCTTCAGGGCGTGCGGGTCCTGAACATCAACGAGCTGGCCAACGCCGTCAAGTCGGTGGTCCTCCCCGGAGAGGAAATGACCATACGCATCATTCAGGAAGGAAAAGAGCACGGCCAGGGAGTCGGATACCTGGACGACGGTACCATGGTGGTCGTGGAAGGGGGGCGAAGACACCTCAGCAACACCGTGGACGTGGTGGTCACGCGCGTGCTGCAAACGGTGGCGGGACGAATGATCTTCGCCCATCCGAAAATGGACTAGGTGATTGGGAGATTGGCTCTGCAACTGGGACGCGTGGGCGCGGTTATAGCGGCTGCCGGGATAAGCTCACGGCTGGGCACCGACAAAATGCTGGGGGAGCTGGGTGGGATTCCGGTGCTGGCCCACACCTTGAGCGCCTTTCAATCCTCGGCTGCGGTCCACGAAATCGTCGTGGTCGCGGCGAAGGCAAACCTGCAAGCTATCAACCGCCTGACTCGAGACTTCTCATTTGCGAAAGTAGCCGAGGTGCTGGCCGGTGGCGCCAGACGGCGGGATTCGGTGTGGAATGGCATCTCAGCCCTCTCTGACTGCGAATGGGTGGTGATTCACGACGGGGCCAGACCTTTCGTGGACCCGGAAATCATCGAGAACGGGTTGCGAGAGGCGCTGGGCACGGGCTCGGCGGTTGCCGCGGTACCGGTCAAGGACACCATCAAGATTGCCGACTCCAGCCTCATCGTACGAAATACCCTGCCGCGCGAGTTCCTCTGGAGCGTTCAAACCCCCCAGGTTTTTCGCGGCGACGTTATTACCGATGCCCATCTGAATGTAATTCAAGACGCCACCGACGATGCGCAGCTGGTAGAACTGAGAGGCTGGCCGGTGAAAATCTATATGGGGTCTTATGATAACATCAAGATAACCACTCCGGAAGATATGGACCTGGCCCGATTGATCCTCAGCCGTCGTAAGGGAGACGCGCGATGAGCGGTAGAGCTCCCGCTCGCGTGGGGTTCGGCTTCGACGTCCACCGGTTGGTCGAAGGCCGAAGGCTGGTGCTCGGAGGAGTCGAGGTGCCGTACCCTCGGGGATTGGCCGGCCATTCCGACGCCGACGTCGTGCTGCACGCGGTTATGGACGCTTTGCTGGGCGCCGCCGCTCTGGGCGACATCGGCCACCACTTCCCGCCCGGCGACGAGCAATACCGGGATATATCTAGTATAATCCTACTGCAGCGTGTTGTGGACCTGCTAACCGCCAGGCAACTTGTGGCAGGCAACATCGACGTCGTCGTCGTGGCCGAAGAACCCAAGATTCTGCCCCACGTTCGGGCGATGAGATCCACCATAGCGCGAACACTCGGCATTGCCGTGGAGAACGTGAGCATCAAGGGAAAGACCACCGAAGGGCTGGGATACACGGGTAGGGGCGAGGGAATCGCGGCCTACGCCGTGGTGAGCTTGCAGGTAGTCGACGGGTGAGGCATGTCTATCCGCGAAGATATTAACGCCATATTCGAGCGAGACCCGGCGGCCGCCAACATCTTTGAGGTCTTGCTGGCCTATCCTGGATTGCACGCCTTGTTGTTACATCGACTGGCGCATTGGCTGCAAAATGCGGGGGTTCCGTTGGTACCACGATTGATCTCGCAATTCAGCAGATCGATCACGTTTTCCTTTCTGCTTCCCGGAGCCAGCATCGGGAAAGGCTTCTTTATCGACCACGGAATGGGCGTGGTCATCGGGGAAACAGCCGAAGTGGGCGACAACGTGACCCTTTACCAGGGCGTGACCCTGGGAGGCACCGGGAAGCAGAAAGGAAAACGCCACCCAACCCTGCGGAACAACATCACGGTAGGAGTGGGAGCCAAGGTTTTGGGCGCCATCACCATCGGCGACAACGTTCGCGTCGGCGCCGGATCGGTGGTTCTCAAAGACGTTCCCAGCAACTCCACAGCCGTTGGCGTGCCGGCTAAGGTTGTGGCCTTCCGCGACCCCACCAATGGCTCGGCCAAGCGTGTTGAACAACTGCCCGATCCGGAGGCAGAGATGATCAATTGCCTGCACCGCAAGATAATCGAGCTTGAGGACCGCATCATAGCCCTCGAAGGTGAGCTGGAGCAGGCGCGTGGGGTGCCCGGGGGCCGGGGGATGCCGGCAGGCAAAGGAGACGCGGTAGGCGCGAGCTGCCAGTGGTCAGGGGGAGACGGAGATAGATGAAAGTATTCAACACTATGTCGGCCCAGAAGGAGGAGTTCCGCCCCTTCGGGTCGCCGGTCAAGGTATACGTCTGCGGCATCACGCCGTATGCCGAAGCGCACATCGGGCACGCGATGTCGTACATCATTTTCGACGTGATCCTGCGCTACCTGGAGTTCAGAGGCTACGACGTGAGGCACGTCCAGAACTTCACGGACATCGACGACAAGATCATCGCCCGAGCCCAGGCGCAGGGGGTCGAGCCCGGCGATCTGGCTCAAAGGTTCATCGACGAGTTCTTCGCCGATATGGAGGCTCTCAACGTCAGGAAAGCCGGCGTCTATCCCCGGGCCACTCAGGAGATCCCCAAAATAATCGAGGTCATACAGGGGCTCATAGACAAGGGGCACGCCTACCTGGCCGATGGCGACGTCTATTTCAGGGTCAACTCCAAATCGGATTACGGCAAGCTGTCCCATCGATCCCTGGAAGAGATGCAAGCCGGGGCCCGAATCGAGGTCGACCTCCGCAAGGAAAACCCGATGGACTTCGCCCTCTGGAAGGCATCCAAACCGGGCGAGCCCTGGTGGGAGAGCCCCTGGAGCAAAGGACGTCCCGGCTGGCACATAGAGTGCTCGGCGATGATTCTCAGGTACCTGGGGCCGCGGATTGACATCCACGGCGGAGGACAAGATCTCATCTTCCCTCACCACGAGAACGAGATCGCCCAATCCGAGTGTTTCACCGGCGAAGTGCCGTTCGTGAAATACTGGATGCACAACGGACTGCTACAGCTGGGCGGCGAGAAGATGTCCAAATCGCTGGGCAACTTGATCTCTGTCCGGGAAGCTCTGGCCAAGTCCAGCGCCGATGCCATACGACTCTTCGTTCTGTCTTCGCACTACCGCGCTCCACTCACCTACGGCGAGGAGGTGGTGCAGGCGGCGGAGAAAGGCGTGGAACGCCTCCGCGCGGCCGCGCAAGGATTCGATTCGGCCGTGGCACCGGGACAGCCGACCGAAGCTCTGCGGGAAGCCTCCGAAAAGGCCCGAGCCAATTTCGTCCAGTCCATGGACGACGATTTCAACACCGCCGCGGCGTTGGCCGGCCTCTTTGACCTGGTCAAGGAGATCAATAGGGCCAGGGAGCAAGGCGTGCCGGCCGATTCGCTGATTCCGGCTCAGAAGACCCTGGTGGAGCTGGCGCACGTCCTCGGATTCACCCTGGTGGAGGCGAGGGCCGCCGAGGAGCTTGCGGCGAAGCCCTTCATCGAGCTGCTCATAGGCGTGCGCCGAGACCTGCGCCAGGCCAAGCAATGGGCGTTGGCCGACCGCATTCGGGATCAACTGTCCGAGCTAGGGGTGGCGCTCGAGGACCGTCCTGAAGGGACCGTCTGGCGCGACCAGGGGAAAGACTAGCACGTCGGCAAGGCCGTGGATATCATCTGGGGGAGAAACCCGGTACACGAATCCCTGCGGGCAGGACGCGCCATAAAACGGATTCTGCTGGCCAAAGGCACCAAGCCCTCGGGCGTAGTGGAGATCCTCCAGCAAGCGAAGGCACGCGCCATCCGCGTCGAGTACGTCGACCGCCAGAGGCTCGATCACCTGGCCGGAACGCCTAAACACCAGGGCATAGTGGCCGAAGTTCCTCCGTTTCAGTACTCCAACCTCGCCGATATCCTGTCCCTGGCGCAGTCCAGGGGCGAGTATCCCCTGATTCTGATCCTCGATTCCCTGCAGGACCCACAAAACCTGGGCACCTTGATTCGCACGGCCGAAGCGGCGGGCGCCCACGGCGTGGTCATCCCCGAGCACCGGGCGGTGGGAGTAACGCCCACGGTGGTAAAGGCATCGGCAGGGGCCATCGAGCACCTGCTGGTAGCGCAGGTGACCAACCTCGCGCGCGCCATCGAGGAATTGAAAGAAGCCGGGGTTTGGGTGGTGGGGATCGACATGGACGGCCGCCAGGCTTTCGACGAGATCGATTGGAACTTGCCGGCGGCGCTGGTGGTGGGCGCCGAGGGCAAGGGCCTGGGTCGCCTGGTGAAAGAGAAGTGCGACCTGGTCGTCAGAATACCCATGCGCGGCCAGGTCAGCAGCTTGAACGCCGCGGTGGCGGGGTCCATCGTGTTGTATCACGCGTGGCGGAAGAGGACAGGAAGGACGTAGGCACGAAGAAACGATCTCAGAAGCGCAAGATAGGTGCTGGCCCCGATACACTGCAGTGGCTGAGATGTATCGGGGCTGCCCGGAGGAGGATAGGCCCGGAACATAGATCTACGCCCAATTGTAGAGCGAATGCTTCGCGCCTACACTCCACAATTCCGAACGGGGCCTGCCGCCCAATTGGAAACGCCCATGGCCATCTAGTATAATTACCATCGCGTATTGAACATAAGCTGGTTTAGTACCTATCCGACAACGTAGCGCGGGGGCTTGTCCCCCGCCTGGGTACGGGCGGGGGACAAGCCCCCGCGCTACAGGTACGGGTCATCGGATAGGCTGTTAGGCGTTTTGGCTGGGGAGTTGGACGTGACGGACAGAGTGTTATCGCCGAAGCTGAAGGAAGAGGATCACGCGATCGACGCCAGCCTGCGACCAAAGCGGTTGCAGGACTACATCGGGCAGGACAAGGTAAAGGAGAACCTCAAGATATTCATCGAGGCCGCCAAAGCGCGGGGCGAGGCGCTCGACCACGTGCTGCTCTACGGTCCGCCCGGTTTGGGAAAAACCACCCTGGCCAACATCATCGCCAATGAAATGGAGGTCAGCATCAAGATCTCCTCCGGACCAGCCATCATCATTCCCGGCGACCTCGCCTCGATCCTCACCAGCCTTCAAAAAGGCGACATCTTCTTCGTCGACGAGATACATCGGCTGAGCCGGGTGGTCGAGGAAGCGATGTACCCGGCGATGGAAGACTTCGCCTGGGACATGATCCTGGGCAAGGGCATGGCCGCTAGAAGCGTGCGCCTCAAGCTGCCTCGCTTCACCATCGTGGGGGCCACTACCAGATACGCGCTTCTTAGCTCGCCGCTGCGCGACCGTTTCGGGGCCACCTACCGCCTGGATTTCTACGACGTCGAGGCAATGGAGAAGATAGTCCATCGCTCCGCCACCATCCTCGGCGTCAGGATCGAGGAAAAGAGCGCCTACGAGGTAGCGCGCCGCTCGCGAGGCACGCCCCGCGTGGCTAACCGGCTTCTCAAGCGAGTGCGGGACTTCGCCGAGGTGCGCGCTTCGGGGATCATCACGGAGTCCGTGGCAGACGAAGCGCTGGAGATGCTGGAGGTGGACCACCTGGGCCTCGACGACATCGACCGCAAGGTGCTGTCGACCATCGTCGAGAAGTTCAATGGCGGCCCGGTCGGAATAGAGACCATCGCCGCGGCCATCAGCGAGGAATCGGATACCATAATGGACGTCTACGAGCCCTACCTGCTGCAACTGGGCTTCATTGCCCGCACACCTCGCGGCCGTGTGGCCACCAAGCTCGCCTACGAACACCTCGGCCTCGCCTACAAGGCGGACAAAGAGGATCAGCCACCCCAGCAACAAGCCCTCTGGTAGTTAACCTGGAGTGGTCCAGATCAAGGAGCGCAACGTGACCGAGTTCGAGGGTTTTGGCCGCATACTGATCGTCGTGGGCCTTCTGATCGTCTTCCTGGGGCTGATCCTGCTGCTGGCCGGGAAAGTGCCTTTTCTGGGCCGGCTGCCCGGCGACATTCTCATTCAACGCGATAATGTGTCCTGCTTCTTCCCCATCGCGACGATGATCATTCTCAGCATTCTGCTGTCGATTATTCTTTCTTTGATAAGTCTGTTCTTGAGGAGGTAGGGGTTGAAGGTCTGCGACTTCGATTACCACCTCCCGACCGATCACATTGCCCAGACTCCGGTCGAGCCGCGCGATAGCTCTCGCCTAATGGTCCTGAGCGTGCGGGAGGGAACCATTCAACACCGCGTGTTCAGGGAAATAGAGGATCACCTCCTTCCCGGAGACGTGCTGGTCTGCAACGAGAGCAGGGTCATCCCCGCGCGCATCTACGGGCGTCGGATACCCACCGGCGGCCGGGTGGAAGTGCTTCTAATCGCCAGGCGCGGGGAGCGCACCTGGGAGGCTCTGGTCAAGCCGGGAAGACGTATGCGCGAGGGAGGAGAGATCGAGCTCTCCTCGGCGGACGGGCTGCACAATCCGACAGGAGAGCGCGTGCGCGCTCGCATAGTCGGCCGAACAGAGGCGGGGGGTCGCCTGCTCGAGCTCGAGAACCGGCCGGACCTCGACATGTCCATCGAGCGCCTCGGCGCGATGCCCCTTCCTCCCTACATTCATGCGCGGCTCGACGATCCGGAGCGATATCAGACCGTTTACGCGCGGATCAAGGGTTCGGTGGCCGCCCCTACGGCCGGACTGCACTTCACGCCGAGCCTGATCGAGAGACTCCAGGCCAGGGGAGTGGAACTCAAGTTCGTTACCCTGCACATAGGTTTGGATACCTTCCGCCCGGTGCAGGTCGAGCTCATCCACCAACACCACATGCACTCTGAATTCTGCGAGCTGACCGCCGATGTGGCCGGCAGTCTCAATCAGGCTCGTGCGGAAGGCAGGCGCATCGTAGCGGTTGGGACTACCACCGTGCGAGTGCTGGAATCAGCCGCGCAAGCCCCGGCGAAGAGCAATGGCTCGGCGTCCCCGGGCTCGGGCGCGGTTTTCCGTCCCTATGCCGGGTGGACCGACATCTTCATCTATCCCGGCTACCGGTTCAAAGGCATAGACGCTTTGATAACCAATTTCCATCTCCCCCGCTCGACTCTCCTGATGCTTGTATCCGCCTTCGCCGGGACGGAATTCATTCGCCGCGCCTACGCCGAGGCGGTGGAGCGCGGGTATCGCTTCTATAGCTTTGGAGACGCGCTTCTAATCGGGTAGTCAACAGTTTTGCGAGTTGGCAGAGCACCACTAGCCAATATAGTTCTTGTACTCGAGACTCCGGTGTGCTACCATATACACATGTTCGGCAAGGTTGCCCTAACTCGTTCGTCTCTCTTGGCTGGCGCTAAATACCTCTTGGTCCGATTGCTGGTCCTGGCGTTTGCCGCGGCCATAGTGGGCCTCGGTCGACGTAGATCAGTTGCTGGGGCCTGCCCAAAAGCGGATGAGCGCTCCTCCCTGGAGAAAGCGGGCCATCCAGAACGGCCACGACCTCTCGCCGCGCAGCAGTCTCCAAAACGGACGTCCCTGTTGGACAGGGCGGTAAAGCTAGTCGCGGTCTTATTGGTTCTATTCGTGGTCATTAATGGCCAGCCGGTGCCGGAGCCGGATGCTGCTCGCAGCGGGCTAGCGTATTTCGCTCCTGAGCTGACCCAGGCCATCACCTTCCTTCAAATCGAGGAGCTTGGCCGGGTTGAAGTCCCGGTGGCGAGATCACCAGCGGCCACCGCCGGCATATTTGCCCCGGGGGCAATGGACGATCCCATTGGTAGAGAAGAAGCGGCGGTCATCGCGGTGCCGAACGACGAGCCCTCTGTTGAAGAGGAGCTCTCCAGCAGCGCCCTGCTGCCGGCGCCATCCGAAACGCCGATACCCAATCCCGCGGCGGCATTAGATGAGAGCCAAGCCGAAAGCACGGAGGTGGCGGCGACCAGCACGCCGTCGCCGACGATGGAGCCGGGTTTCGCGCGGAAGGAAACCGCCGACGTGGTTCCGCAGGCACCCTCAACTCCAACTAACCAGGCGGGATACCCTACCAGTGGTGCTCAAGCCCTTGGCTACAATCCCTATCCTGCACCGGCCAATCCTGCACCTGGTTGGCCCGGTCAGGGCACACCGGGTGGCCAGCCGCCCACGCCGGGGCCATCCGGCGCTCCCACACCCGCCGCTACACCAGCCCCGGCGGCCGGCCCTCTTCTTTCGGGCGGCGCTGTCGGCAGCCCTCAAGCCGTCGTAACGACCCAGACTTTTCAGATCAACCTGCCCTTGGTCCAGTTCGGCAGCTCGATAACCCCGACGATCCCGACGTATCGGGTATACGTTCCGTTCTTGGAGGGAGGGGCACAGCGGACTACCACGCCTACGGCGACGCCCACTCCGACGCCGAGTCCGACGCTAACGCCAACGCCTATCTCAACGCCGGGTTCTCCCTATGCCATCGTGCAGGCAATCCAGCAAATGCCGCCGCGATCGACAAATAAGCAGAGCAAGATCGGAGTCGGCGTATACGCGGACGGAGGCGGGTACCCTCTAAACGAGTTGCTCAAGCTGCGTCCCGGCCTGGTTATTCTGATGGACCCGAAGCCCGAGTTCGCCATGCAGGTCCGCCAGCAGTTGCCCAAGGCATTCATCATTGGGAGGAGATTCGCGGCATCTCAGCCGCTGGACAATCCAGAAGTCAGAGGGGCCGCTTTTGCCGATCATGTGGCGCAAATGGCAGTGCCGCTGCGAGGGATTGTCGACGGCTGGATGAGCTACAACGAGCCCGTGGGCCACGGAGACATCGCGGGATATCAGGCTTACAATGCCTTCCAGGTTGCCTTCGCCAAGCGCCTGCAGGGGACGTACGGGATCGGCGCCGTGGCCGGCAACGACCCGCCGGGGGCGGTGGACATTGAGGACTACCCAAGATACTTCGGAGAAGCCATCCGCATCAGCAAGTTCTTTGGCATCCACGCCTACAGCAGCCCCGAGGGCACCTCGCTCCAGGAACCGGAAGCCCTGTGGTACGGCTTGCGCTACCGCAAAATCCATCAAGCTCTGGAGGCAGCGGGGATAAAGAGCGGACCTATCATTATCACCGAGCTGGGGGTGGCCAAAGGATGGCGCGCGATGGGGCTCAACTACGAACAGGTCGCGGCTGATTTCGCCTGGTACGCGGACGAGACGGCCAAAGATGACTACCTGCTGGGATTCGCTATCTTCGGCATTTTCCCTGCTTCGGGATGGCAACCGTTTGACCTCGGCGGGACCACCGTTCTCGATCTGATGGGCCGCTACGATCCCACGAGCCCGCCACGAATGGCCCCCACGCCTACCAGGATACCGGGTCTGAACCGATAGTTTAGGCCTCTAGGGTTTGACCGGCTCGGCGGCATTGGCGGAGCCGGCAAGCAAGTGTCCCTGACCCTCGTACTGCTTGAAAAGGGCGCCCCAGGGCGACTCTTCGAGCCAGCGTTGGAAGATGTTCTCCTCCTTGAACCTCCAGCGATAATAGTCGTGGTAGGCCTCCGATACCAGGTTGGCGCCGTGCACCAGGGGAGTGTGGAAGATGAGCTTTTGCAGCACCTTGGTTGGACCGAACCACGAGAGCCAGCCAAGCGTGCTAAGGAACGTCCGACCGACCTTGAAGTTCCAGCTCTCTTTGGCAGCATCCACGTCGCCTACTATCTCGATTTGGCGGGGGTCACCTACACCCAGCCCGGCTTCGTGGGCCAGTCTGATGTAGCGCAGCGACATCGGATCGAAGCCCATGAGCCTGGCTGCCACGGCGTCGATCGCAACCTGGTCACCGCTGGCGAGAATTATGTTCTTTGTCTGCGGGTCCATGATGCGTGGACCCGCGCCATTTCCCGCCGTGGTTCCATCCATTATCGCCAGCAAGCCGGCGTGAACCTCTTTCTGAATGGCCAGCAGATCAACCAGGGTCTCGTGAATCCAGCTGTGGGTATAGTGGCGTTTTTCACTCAGCAGCCCGCCAAAGGCGTTCTTCATCGCTCCAGTAGTGGTGGTGTAGATGTGGCACTTGACGGTGGGAAGATGGACGACGTTCTTGCCCGAGAAGAAGTCGGGGATCTTGATGTGATTCTCGAAGATGCGATCCAGCACCAGCATCCTGGCTTTGGGCCGGTATTCGACCCAGCGCATATCCTCCGGTCGGAAATTGAAGAGCACCGGCACGTTGTGGGCGCGGCAGATAGGCCAGTACCGGTTCAGGTCGGTGCCTTTGAAGGCATTGGTGACCACGGTGCGGTTTTGCACGCAGTACTGTTCGTTGAACCCCAGGTTGCGCAGGCCCACGATCGTTCCTTCTAGCTGCCAGGGCGTAGTGTTGGCGCCCGGAAAAGGAAAATGCCAGGATATATTGTCTTTTAGAATCGTGGGAGCGGACTTATCGAGGGCAGTCGAAGCACCGGCCAGATTCAGCAGACGCTCATAATCATCGAGAACGCTCTCGGGCCGAGTACGCAACAACGCCACAATCGATGTATTACCCATTCCTCACCTCCCCGCATATAATACACCGACCCTTCGAGTTTTGCCAATCTGGTAGGAGAACTCCACCATCGGAGATCCAAAACTGGCGGCCGACGCCGAGGCCGCGCTGGCCAGGGGGGACAGGGTGAGAGAGTCGGGACTCGCCGGTTGCGACCGAGTCCGTGAAGTAACCCCGACTTTGGTTAGAGTCGGTGCCGAGGAGCCCTCCAGCGCGGCGACCAGGCATCCGGCAAAAGTCAAGCTTTTCCCTGAAGCGGTGTACATGGGCCGCGCCGCCAGGGCGTCGAGATCGAGCATTCTGCCTCCGCAGGTGTTGTCGTTGGATTTCGTCCCCGCATCAGTTTGAAAATATCACATTCGTCTAATGTGATATTTTCAAACTAGGACTCACTCTATATGGATTATCGGTCGCGTCGGGAGATTCTTTAGTGGCCTGCCGATGGTTTCCTGGCAAGCAGCCATCAAGTTAATGTATAATTGGGTTAACAAGCAATTGTCCCTGCCTCAACTGTATTGACCAACTGAAACAGGTGCGAAATATGAACGTGAGCCCAGACATCCGCTGGAAACTAGACGATCTCTATTCAGGCCCGACCGACCCCCAGATTGAAGCAGACCTGGCCAGGGCGCGCCAGCTCGCACAGGATTTTGCCGCGCGCTACCGAGGCAAAGTGGCGGGGCTTCAACCAGGCCAGCTATCGATGGCGCTGCAGCAGATGGAGGAGATTTACACCATCGGCTACAAGCCTCAAGGCTACGCCTCGCTCGCTTTCAGCGCCCAGACCGAGGATGCCCAGCTTCAGCAGCTAGTCAACCTCGTCCGGGAGAAGGCCACCGATATCTTCAACGACCTGGTTTTCTTCGAGATCGAGCTCAAGTCCCTTCCCGAGGACGTGTTCTCGCGCTTCAAGGTCGCGGAGGAACTCGCCGATTACCGGCACTACCTGGAATCGGCCAGGAAGTTCGCGCCGCACACCCTCTCCGAGCCGGAGGAGCGGCTATTCGCGCAGATGCATTTGACCGGCGCTTCGGCGTGGAGCCAGCTCTACACCGAGATAACCAGCTCGCTCCGCTTCCCGGTTGAGATCAACGGCCGGACGCAAGAGCTGACCGACGCCGAGGTTCGCGCCCTGCGCACGTCGCCCGAGCGGGGCGTGCGTAAAATGGCGGGGGAGACGTTGTACTCGATCTACGAGAACAACGGCCGGGTGTTGACCTACGTATTCAACACGCTGTTCCAGGATCACAAGATCAACATCGGACTTCGGAAGTACCAGGACCCCATAGAGCCCACGGCTTTGGAAAACGAGCTCTCCACACAGGTCATCGAGCTGCTGATGTCCACCACCGAAGCCAACTACGGCCTGGCGCAGGAATACTACCATCTCAAAGCCTCGCTCATCGGGCTACACGATGACTTCCGCTTCTACGACGTCTTGGCGCCTTACGAAAGCGAGGAGCGCAAGTACGAATACGACGAGGCCCGTGCGCTGATCCTTTCCGCTTTCGGCAAATTCCACCCGGATGTGAGGGATGTGGCGGCGCGCTTCTTCGAGCAGGAATGGATAGATGCAACTCCGCGGGCGGGCAAGCGCGGCGGAGCCTTCTGTTCCGGCTTGCTTCCCGCTTACCACCCGTACGTCTTGACCAACTACACCGGCAGACTGGACGACGTGTTCACGCTCGCCCACGAGCTGGGCCACGGCGTGCACTTCTATCTGGCCCGGCGGCAGCGCGTGTTGAACTTCGATCCGACCACGTCTTTGGCCGAGGTGGCCAGCGTCTTCGGGGAGATAGTGCTGGCGGACTACCTGCGAGCGGAGGAATCCGATCCAACCGTCAGGCGCCATATCCTCGCCAAGATCATCGAGGACGCCATAGCCACCATCTTCCGTCAGGTCATGTACACTCGCTGGGAGCAGCGGGCCCACATTAGAAGGGCGCAGGGAGTAGCCACGGCGGAGGAATACAGCAGCCTATGGATGGAGGAGAACACGAAGCTGTACGGCGACGCGGTGGCTTTCGATCCACTGGACCGCTGGGGATGGATAGCCATACCCCATTTCGTTCACTATCGGTTCTACTGTTTCAGCTACGCCTTCGCGCATCTTCTGGCATTCGCCCTGTACAGGAAGCACCTCGAAGAGGGGGCCGCATTTGCGCCGCGTTACGTCGAGCTGCTGGCAAGCGGAGGGAAAGACCGACCCGAAGAGCTACTCAAGGTGGTTGGGCTCAACCCGCTGGAGCCGGATTTCTGGCAGCGCGGCCTGGACTTCTTGCGAGGAATGCTGGCTGAGTTCAGAGACGCTTCTGCGTAGCGCCTGGACCCAACACTCGGCCATGGGGGGCCGAGGCTTCAAGGAGACGCCAAATGGCTACGAAAGACGAGAAAAACACCGGGGGAGAAGCCTCCATGCTTCCTAAAGCGCCGATTCCCATTCGGAAGCAACCATCCGGCGCCGGAGGCAGACGCAAAGCGAGAGTTGAGAAACTGACCGACCAGGAGATCGATGGGATTCTCGACGACTTCGAGCGGAAGGTCGCCACGGGACCGATCGACGCCATTGAAAACGTCGTCGACGAGAGGCTCTGGAAATCGCGGCAGCGCGTTCCTCGAGTAGTCGTCGACCGCATCGTCTCGGGGAGATGCAAGATTCCGGCCGTCGCTTTCGAGATAATGATCCCGCTGGCAGGCAGAGCGGCCGCAGGCTACTTGAAGCAGATTGCCGACAACCGAAACGTCGACGACATCGTACGATTCGGCGCCCGCCGACGCGCACGGTGGGCCGAGAGGACAGAGACGAGCGCCAGGATATCCTTCCTGAATACATTGAAAGATCCGACGTCCACGTTGATCGAGGCGACCCGGCAGGGAGCCCAATACTGGCCACCGGACGCCGACATCCTATCAGAAGTAGTCGGATACCTCGAGGTCGTTCCCCGAGAACTTGCCCTCCAGGTGATCGAACGCGGGGCCAGAGAGATCCCTCCCGAGGCTTTCGTCTGGCTGCTTCGTCCACTTCTACACATCCGGCACCCGCAGGTTCAGAAGGCCGCTTTGGGCCATCTAGCCAGAATAGACGGTGGAACGTCCGCGGGCGCGATTAGCAGGATGGCTCAAACCGCTCTCAACTCCGAGGTCCGCTCCGAGGCGGAAGCGGTGGCGCGTCGGCTGCAGTTCCGCGTCGTGGCGAGCACGCCCCGCGACCTCCCCTACATGGACATGCCGCCGCTGGAAAAAGTGTGGGCCAGCGCGGTGGACGGGGCCGGAGCCCAGGTGCTCCTACTGAAGCGAAGCTGGATGCCGGGCCTGTCTCTGGTCGTAGACGTGCTCCATAAGGATAGCTGGGGAATGAAAGACGCCTTCGGATTCTTTCGGATGCCCGACGAGCAGGCAGACGAGATGATCGAGCAGTTCGAAGAGGATGGGGTGGACGTGGTGGAGATTGATCTCGCCCTGGCTCGGGGGATACTGGCGGCGGCCGTGGAAGAAAGCGCGGCCTCCGGCCACGCCATCACCCCGACTTTTGAAGCCTGGGAGCCCCTCTTCCACGACACCTATCCCGCGCCACCCGACGAGCCGATCGAACAGCTTGAGATGGATGATTCCCCGTTTGCCCAGCGGCGCGACCTCTATCGCAAATCGGACGAGCTCCTGGAGCATCCGTTCTTCAGGTCATGGATCTTCGATCCGGAGCAAATCGCGCCTTTGCTCGAAGATGTCCCTCCTCCAAAGGCCGGGAGAATCAGCGACGCGCAGATAGTCCCACTAATTCGCGAGCTGGTGGACGATCAGGAACGCCGTTTGCTCCGACGGCGCCTCCGAATGCAGGCTCGTCTTCTCGACCGGGCCGGGTTCAGCCGGGAGAGAGATATCAGCTTGGCCGCGTCGGCGGGATTGGCCGACGGCAAAGAGAGCGAAATCACCAAGCACCCCCTGGTGCGGCAGATGGTTAAGGATAGCATCGTAAACCTGTTCGGCTTTCTCCTTGCTTGACAACACATATTCCCCGTGGTATGGTTCACTTCGCCAATACGATGAGTATCAGGCATCAAGCCAGGAGTAAACGTGGGGAAAGCGGGAACCAAAGCAAAATCGCCGCAAAAAAAGCCTCCGATACGCACTCACCTCTACTTGGTGGCCCGTGTTGCCCTGGGCATTATCCTGATATTCTCGGCGGCCACGAAGCTGGTTCACCCGGTCGAGTTCGCCGCCAGCGTTCAGGCTTACGGTCTTCTTCCCCTGCGCCTGGTGGACCTCGTCGCCGCGGTTCTTCCGTGGATCGAGCTGCTCGTCGGCACCTTCCTGCTTTTCGGATTGCTTAATCGCGTTGTTCTTCCAATAGCCGGCCTGATGCTGGGATTCTTCGTGGTCCTCATGGCGGTGGCTTTCGCTCAGGGCAAGCAGATCGATTGTGGATGCTTTGTGGGGGTGATCGACGAGACGGTGGGACCGCTCACCCTGCTTCGAGACGTGGTTATTGTGAGTCTGGTAGTGCCGGCCTATCTGTCGTCATCGCATCGCCTCTCCCTCGACACCTGGCTGCAGTCCAAACCGGCGTTATCCCTGCGGGGCGGATTCGCCGCGCTCGCCCTGGCCGCTATCGCGATCGCCTTTGGGATGCTCGTGCCGGTCTTCGCCGGCAGCTTCGGGCCCAAGCCCCCGACGGTGCTCGCGGGCCAGTCCGACCCGACGCCGTCGAGCAACGCCCAGCCATCCACTTCCCCCGCCCCGACCCAGGCCGCCGGCAACCTGTCCCCGGGCTGGCGCTTGGGTCCCGCGACGGCGCGAGTGGTCATCACCGAGTTCGGGGATTTCCAATGTCCGGCCTGCCGGGTACTCGCTCCCGTATTGAAGCAGGTAGTCAAAGAGTACAACGGCCAGGTGGCGTTGGTCTTTCGACACTTCCCCCTTTCGTACCACGAGAACGCCATCCCTTCGGCGATTGCCGCGGAGGCCGCCGGCCAGCAGGGCAAGTTCTGGGAGATGTATGACTTGATGTACGCCGATCAGGAACACATCGCACCGGCGGACCTAAGGGCTAAGGCCGCCTACCTCGGTCTCGACATGCGCAAGTTCGATGAAGCCTTGCGGTCAGAGGCCATTATCAAGAAGATACAGGCCGACGTCGAAGAGGGTAAGAGAGTCGGGCTCAAGTACACCCCCTGGATAATAGTTAACAACCAAGTCGTCCCGACCAATAGCTACCAGGCTGTCAAATCGTCGGTAGAGCGGGCGCTCAAGGACTGACCCACTACCATCGCCACGACCTGACCCAGGGGAACACCACCCGCTCGAACAAGACTTGAAGGGAAGCCGAGACGGGAATGGCCAGAATGGCACCGGGCAAGCCAAGAATCATCCCCCCAATCAAGAGAGCCAGGATGACCACCAGGGGATGCAGCCCAACTTCTCGCTTCATGACGTTCGGAATTATGGCGTTGCTCTCTATTTGTTGAACCACCACATAAAGGATCACCACCTCGCCCGCCAGAATGGGCGACTGCAGCAGGGCAACGATGATGGCTGGAATAGCGCTGACGGGAGGTCCGATGAAGGGAATGACCTCCAGCAGGCCGGCTATCACCCCCAACATCAGAGCGTAATTTACCCCCAGTATCAGCAAGCCAATGTAGCAGAGCAATCCCACCGTAATCATAGCGATAACCTGGCCCCTGATGAAGGCACCGGTCTTGACGGCCATCTCCGAGAGAATCGCTTGCGCATCGTCACGACGCGGTTCTGGCAGCAGCGACAGGAATACACTTTCTATGCGCACGCTGTCGATCAACCAGTAAAAAGATAGGATCGGAATTGTGACCAGAATTATGACGATCTCGGAAAGTCGCAAGGGCACCAGTAGAAAAGCGTTGCTCAATCCGACCAGTTCCTGCCCCAGCCTGGTCAAGCCTGCCTCAAACAGAGCTGCCGCCTCCGATTGAGCTGCCAGCAACCTGGCGCTCTGCAAAGACAACTCGAGGTTGTAGAGGACATTCGGAATCGATTGGATAAGGGCGACCGCCTGGAGGACCAGAGGAGGGACGATCAAGAGAAGTACGATCGCGAAAGCGAGGAGCAGAGATAGGTAAACAGCCACGACGGTGACGGTGCGAGGAATGCGGTGCTGCTCGGCCAACCCGACCACCGGCTCCACGGCATGCGACAGCACTACCGAGAAGTATAGGATCGTCAGCACCGCGAGAATTTGATTGAGAAAGCCAATGAGCACCCAGCCAGCCAGCAGGGCGAATACTGCCACCAGAGCTGTAGACCTGAGATCATCTCTCAAGACACATCCCGCCTGAACTAACCTGTGATCAAAAGGCTATCCTCTCGGTTACTCAGCAGGAAGCGTGCCACCTCCAAGTCAGCCTTGCGCCAAGATGTCCTTGGTGCGACGGACCAGCTCACGGGCGTACTCGGTGAACATCCCCTGGCCCCAGTAGCGGAAGCAACTGGTTTCGCATAGCATCAGGTGGACTAGCGCGCGGCGGTATTGATCCGACTGAGGCTGGGGGCCATCGAACACCTCGTGGAAAAGGGCGCTCGCGTTCTCGATCTCGTTTAGTTCCCGCTCATAGCCCTTGGTCCAGCTCAGGTTCTGGGTCCAGTTGCCCCCGTCGCGATCCATGTAGAAGCGTCCGTCCTCCTTCTTACATTCGTCAATTGCCCTCGCCACGGCCTCAGGCGACGGGCTGTTGCCCACCTTCGCCCAGACGCGGTGCTGCCACACCGGCTGCACGGGAATGAAGCTCTCCTCAGTGCAGCCAAGCCCTGCCAGCGCCTCCAAGTACTCGGTGCCGTTGAGCCCGATGACCCCTGAGCCCTGGATCTCATGGTCGAAAACGCTCTTGTACTTAGGGGGAAACTCGTTCATCATTACTCCCCCGTTTTCACCGTCCCCGATTTGCACCACGAAAGGAAGAACCTGCGTATCGCCCAGCTTTTGCCAGCCACCCAGCGACTTGGCCTCGTAGAACGGCTGCAGCTGTCCGACGAGCTTGGTATCGCTGCCCTGCGTCTTTATCAAGGCGACGATCTTCGCTTCGTCCCCCTTCGAATTCCTGGCACGCAGCAGGTGTGGGACGTGCGGCTGCTTTATTCCCGATCCGTCGACGTTCTCCACGGTGTGCACCTGCACCATCACCCATTGGTAGCCGAACTCGTCGAGCGCCTTGATCACTTCATAGGCCTGGTCCGGGTTGTTAGGCAGAGCCATCTCCGGCAGCGAGAAACCCCTCACTCGCGACAGAGCCTCAAAGCCGAAGATAGCCGCGAAGTTCTCCTGCCAGGCGCGAATGTGCAGGCGCAGGTCACCGGCCGGGGTCGAAGGCGCCACCGGATGCGACCAATAGGTGCCCAGCCACTCCACGTAGGGCCAATAGCGACGGTCGTCGGTGATACGACGCAAATCATCGAGGACGTCCCCTTTGCCCATCTTGGCCAGACCCCAAAGCAAATCACCGGAGTAGTCCAGCATTATGCGCGGGCTCTTGCCGGAATCTACCAGCTCGGGGATGAAATGTGCCATACGCCGGTAACACCACTCGAAAACCGGGGCGTTGTGGAAGTCGTGAATCCCCTGATGCCGCGCCATGTGATCCAGGTAGCTGACCAGGTCCGCGTTCTTGAGGTCCCCCCCATCAGGCCTTCCTTCCGGAACCATCGGCTGGTGCATGTGCAAGGCCATGCCAAAGGACGCCTTGACATCTCGCACCTGTACGCCCGTCGCCGGGGCATAGAAAGGCCCCTGCTTGGCCGTGGCCGCCGC
>JAMDCE010000026.1 GCA_023489135.1 Chloroflexota bacterium | reverse complement strand
TAGGCGTTCGCTCTCCTGAGCTCTTTGCACAGTGACGGCCTCTCTCATGATCACGGCCCTTCCTCCTTGCCCTGTTATCTCCAACGAGCGAGGGTGCGGAAGGTTTCGCGTTCTAAGGAGAAAAGACTGTTGCCTTGTTCTTTCCCAGCGCTTTTGCCTTGTACAGGGCCTTGTCCGCTCGATCGATTAGCTCGTTCTCTGTACCGGCATCCTTAGGAAAGGAAGCTACGCCCAAACTAACTGTCAACAGTGGTCCCACCGAGGGCCCGAGTTTTCGTGAGGAGGCTTCAATCGAAGTTCGGATACGCTCCGCTATCAACAAGGCGTGCTCGGCATCGGTGCGGGGCAGTAGCACCGCGAACTCCTCGCCGCCGTACCTCGCCACTACGTCGGACTTACGGGTCTTGGCGACGATTGAGCTGGCAACCACGCGCAGGGCCTCGTCTCCCGCTAAATGACCGAGGGTGTCATTATACTCCTTGAAGTGATCGATGTCCAGCATGATGAGGGAGAGGGGGGCGTCAGCACGCCTTGCTTGGTCCAGCTCGATCCTCAGTCTGGCAAAGAAGAAGTCGTGGTTGAACAGCCGCGTCTTGCCATCTCTCGCTGCTTGCCCGATCAGTTCTTCCCTCAGTTGGGCGTTCTCGATGGCTGTTGCGGCCTGGTTGGCGAAGGCGAGGAGCAGATCAAGGTCCGACTGGGGGAAGGACCTGGGTTGGGCGTAGTGAACCCACATCACGCCGATAACCCTATCTTCGTTGCGCAAGGGCAAGCAAATAGAGGCCCTAACGCCTGCCTGAAGCATCACGGGGTTCACTCTATCGGCAGCAGCCAGCGTGTCTGGAATTATGATCGGTTGCCCGGATTGCCTAACCTGTGCGCTGAGTCCATTCGGTCGTACCACAATGCGCTTGTTGATCTGGGGCGAAAATCCAACGGCCGCTCTGGTCTTCACGAGACCGTCGTCGTCAATCAGGTTGATGTTGCAGGCTGTGCCCTGCGTAGCTTCCAAAGCGTGGCGATTGATATGGCGGAGCACCTCGTCGAGGCTGCGAAGGCCATTTATGTCGGCCCCTAGCTCAAACAGGCGGTTGAGCCGCTTGATGGCCTGTTGAGCCTGATCATACAGACGGGCGTTCAGAATGGCAAAGGTGGCGTGATTGGCCAGCGACTGGAGGATCTGCAGGTCTCGGGGCTCGAAGCGGTGGGCGTAGCTGGATACGACGAGGACGCCCACGAGCTCATCCTTCGCCAGCAGCGGCAGGGTAATCAGCGAAGCGCGCTGAGGGAGCTGTGAGCGACGGGGCTCGCCGATGGAAGTGTGGAGAGGCATGTCGTTCAGCAGCAGGGGCTGTTTGCTCTGGGCAGCCTTCCCGATCACTTCTTCGCCCAGTCGAAACCGCATTCGCCTGATCGCGTCGCTCGGCAGGCCGAAGAAGGCAAATGGCTTGAGGTCACCGCGCGCGGCATCCGGCAGCGCCAGGAAGGCCAGCTCAGCATTGACGAGGGAGGCCGCTTTTTCCAGAACAATGTCTGAGAGGGCGTGCAGGTCGAGGGTGGAAGTCATTGCAGCGCCAGCCTCGTTGATGGCGGACAGGTCGCGAAGGTGGCGGTCAATCAGCTGGTCCTTGGCGTTCAGCTTAACCAAATGATGGGCGATAGAGCCAAGGAGAACTCCAACGGCCTCGACCTGCTCGCCGCTAAGCGGGCCAAGAGAAACCTCCTCAGGGGAAACAAGCCTCGGGACAGTGTCGCTGCTCGGCGTCTCTACAGAGGAGCCGAATTGCGCTTGCGCGGCGACCATCACTCCCAGCAAGGCGTTCTCTACCCTTATTGGCACCAGGACATGGCCAATCCCAGCATAGGAGACGTATAGAGCCTTCTCTGACTGCTCGAAAAGTCCTGTATCGGCAGCTACCTTAACGGCCGGACAAAATTGAGCTTGCCGCTGTTCTATGAGACATAGGGGCGCATGCCCCGAGGGCCGGGTAATGAATCGGGCTGCCGTGTCCGTTATGACGAGGGCGATGCCGAGGCATTTGGACAGGCCATCTTGAATCCCCTGAATCTGCTGGATATCAGACGGGTATGCAAATGAAGGGTTAGCAGATTCTCTGCCTGACACTGGCCTTTTCCTGCTAAGTCGGATACTTCACGCTGACATTATAGCATTTGCCCAGTACTTGAGCTATTACCATAAAGTACCAGTAAGCGCGCAGCTGTCTGTCTTTGGATAAGTTGAGGGAAATTGGTATTGACAGAAGGCTGGGGCCTGATGTAGTATTCTCGCAACATCAGCCGGGCCGGAGAGCCTGTTTAGGCGTGATTGCCGGTTGAAGTCTCGATGGAAGGGGGTGACAAGATGGAGGCCTACTGCGTCAAGTGCAAGGCAAAGAAGGAGATCAAAGATCCCCAGCAGGTAACCATGAAGAACAACAAGCCTGCAGTGGCGGGTACGTGCCCGTCCTGTGGGACGAAACTGTATAGGATCGGCGCTGGGAAATAGACGGCGACGTCTGTTGGCGGTATAATAACATTATCATCTGCCGGCGAACAACACCAAAGAGAGAAACTATGCTTAATCTGGCGCGCCACTTTCGATGGAGAAGGCTCATGTCTCCCATCCTGGCAGACCAGCCTGCGCCGGCTTTTTGGGTTAGCAGTTCCTCGCCCACCACGATGCCGATGGAGGATCTTGGGGCCGGGGGCAGGCCCTGTAGCAGGGGTGCAAACCTCAGCCGAAGCAACCCCAAGGATTATCTCTTTTCGACGATGTTATCTTGCATGGTTCGGAGGCAGGATCCCTAACTCTTTTTGAGCAAAGGGCTGCAGAACTCCGTGACCTTTTACGCTGGAAGGCCGAGGTGGGCGAGTCCACGCATCATGGCTTCTTGGCAAGTCCCCTTTTGTAGTGAGACCCCCGTCGACGGGGGGTGTCACACGGACGTAACAGTCGACGCGCGACATCAGTACCTATCTCCTGTTCGAGCGCAATAAACCTTATGCTTTGGCCAGCACTTCAGGCTCGAAATGGTGCTGCCGAATAATAGTTTGACAGGGACTGGCCCAGTACTTGCGGTAGAGGGTGTAGGCCCTTTACTCAAAGCTTTGACTCTGGCAGCCGGTTTCCTCAGAGACAACCAACAGTGAACGGCTGACTTGCATCTTTTTTTCCAATTTCCGATCAATACGCGGAGAGGAGAATCTAGGAGTAGACATAATGCGCAAAGGTTCACCAAGTGACTGGCGAGAGACAGACTTTAGAAAACGGGAAACCAAGAGGTCGGCGACCGACAGCGGTAATCTGACACGGAACGCTGGTAAGGGTTCTAGAACACCAAGAGCAGGGAAGTTCGTGCCAGGCAGCATTCTCGGCAGCGGTAGGCCGGATGCCCCGCCGACGAGTGGTGGCTACCGACCCGGTAGCATTATCCTTCGCCGACGGCAGCAAGCCAACGAACTATCTGGCTCTTCGGTGACTCGAAGCTCCGTTCCCGCCGGCTTCGACGGCCCCAATCCCACAGCTGATCCGACTACAAGTGAGGCTCCAATTCTCGCGGTCGTGGTTGAAGACTAGCCCCGGCGATGTCCCGCGGGCGCCTTTAGCACCCGGACGCCAGCAGCGGCTATGCGCCCATCAAAGGAGTAGATCTCAGCCGCGCCGCAGGCATGCATGGAGGCGATGATGAGAGCATCGCCAAAAGAGACGCGACTACTCCCCTTGCAGCGGAGAAGCGCCTCTGCAGCCAGCTCAGTAGGCAAATCCGACACCGCCACGTTTTCCCTGGCAAGAAAGCTGACTAACGCATCGACCACATGGTCCCTAGGGTAACCGTACAGCTTAGTGAGGACGTAGCCGCATTCGAGCAGGATAACGCTGTTGACAAACAGGTTCTCGGACTCTATCACACGCTCGGCGATGTCGGCCTGATCGGGAAGGTCGTCCGTAAAGTAGCGCACGAGCATGCTTGAGTCGATGAAACGGCGGCCAACCTCATTCATTGGTCGTGTTCCGCGTCCTCCGCGATCCTTGTTTCCAACACCTCGCGAACTTGGCCGAAATCCTTGATCGGTCGGGCGGGTCGAGGCTTGAGCACACCCCTCAGCGAGCGGCGATGAGGGGCAGGCAAGAAGGTGATGATAAGATGGCCGTCCTCCAGGTGCTGAACGGCGACGTCCTTCGGTTTGATGCCCAGCCGATCACGAATTGGCTTTTCGATGGTGATCTGTCCGCGTTCCCCAACGGTGCTCGTCATATGTATTTCCTTCCATAATATGCAATGCTCTATCATGCATATTATATTCTAGCACTGGGAAGCCCC
>JAMDCE010000503.1 GCA_023489135.1 Chloroflexota bacterium | reverse complement strand
GAGCCAGGTGAAGATCGCCTTTCTTCGGTGACTAATGTTGCAGCGAGTCTCTCCCAGTATTTGACACAACGTGTAGCAGAGTCAGCAGCGCCGTGGCAATGGATACCAGGCCAACGATGCTGAGAAGGAAGAATCCGGGTGGCTCAGTTTCGGAGAACGAATAGGCGACCACCAATACGATCACAATAATAAGCGCCCCTAGCACAGCGGAAAGAGCATGGTTGAGGGCTTGTCGGACCAGAACGGGGTATCGTCTCACGATCTCACCTCAAGAATTGACTGATTCTGTTGTGGAACGCATTTTGTTGATCGGAAAACGTCTCTACTCCACCTAAATAGCAAAGTGAGTGCCATCAGAATCGAGAATTGACGGCATGGATCTTGCATAAAGTATAAATAGCAATAATTATCGTTTGATCGTACAGAGAGGAGGCCTGGAAATGCCCTGGTTGTGGATTCCGTGGATTAACGTCGTTCTCGGGCTCTGGTTGGTTGCGATGCCGTTCGTCTTCACCGCGGACCCGAAGGTCACGCTGCCCTCGATAGTCATAGGCCTGGTGATAACATTCATCGCGTTTTTCACCTGGACGGGGACGTATTTGCTGAAGTCTCCAGGGTGGGCCTGGGCGTCGTGGATCGTTCTGGCTCACGGACTCGGAGCAATAGCCTTGCCGTTCGTGCTGAGTCAAACGGGCGTTATCATGGCCAGCTACATAGTAACTGGTCTCCTGGTCAGCTTCTTGGCTTTAGCACACTGGCTGTACACAATAGTCGTGCGCCCGGAGCGCCTCTCTTGAGGCGACTCGTCAGGAAGCCTCGCCTCATCGCGAGAAAGCCTGGCCTCTAGCCCTCTGTTGAGCGGCTCTCGTCGGACCATTCAAGAGATAACGGCTATTGAGTTCTAGCTAGAGAGCCCAGATGCTCTAGCGGCAGCATAAAGGTCTTCCCGAAACTCGGCCAACTCGGTCTCACGGGTCGTGGCGTAGCGCTGGAGCAGATAGGAGGGGTGATAAGTTACGCGGACCGACCACCCGTCCTGTCCCTCGTGCCACTGGCCGCGAACGTCTTTCAGCTTCTCTTCTTTGCCCAGGAGAGCCAGTGCGGCCACTCCGCCCAGACACAGAATGACTCGCGGACCCACCAGGGAGAGCTCGGTCTTCAGCAGAGGGAGCCATTCCTCGATTTCCAGTCGAGTCGGTCGACGGTTCGCGACACGCCCTTGTCGTTCCTCAATGGGCCGGCACTTTACGACGTTGGTGATCCAGATGGCCCCGCGATCTATTCCCTGTCCCTGGAGAAGAGTATCCAACAATTGCCCGGCCCGGCCCACAAACGGTCGCCCCAATTTCTCCTCGTTTGCTCCGGGCGCTTCGCCCACTAACACAAGAGGCGAAAAAGGATCCCCGTCGCCAAAGACAGGTTTGTGCCCGGTGGGACATTGACGAGATTCTACCTCTCTCTTGAGGCGAGCCAGTTTCTCCAGTTTGACTTGCTTGTCCATCGTTTCCATTTTCTCCGCTACCACCCCAGCGCCCAAGTCCTCATCAGCCACCGTTTAATCACCCCAGGAAACGGTCAAGGAGGTGCTGTAACTTATCTTTGCGCTCTTTTGCCGCGGGGACGTAGATTACTTGGGGCGGGTTAACTCGACCAAGCCATCGAAGGTAGGGGCGGTTCGAGAACCGCCCCAAAGGACAACGGGCTGATCTTCTTGCATCGGTCTACTAGGGATCGGCTGCAGGAAGGGGATGAACGGATGGAACGCCTGCTGCCGGACTCGCCCGCAAAGAGCTCATCCCTGCGGCTTGCTTACCCGGTAACGGAGAAAGAGCTCGCTTTCGCTTCTGTACACGGAGATCAGCTCCAGGACCGCTATTTCGTCCAAGCTGAATTCGGGGCCTTCGACGATAGTCCTGGTTCTCTGCCCGCCTACCACTTTAGGGGCAAGAGTGACGAACATCTCGTCCACTAGCCCTTCTTTGAAGAGAGAGTAGTTCAGACTGGGACCGCCCTCGACCAAAAGGGTTCGCACCCCGAGCTCGCGAGTCAGAACCAGCATCGCCTGCCTCAGGTCAAGATGCTGGTCGCCCACCACGAATACGAGAGCGACCTTCTTCAACTGTTGGACGGATGCCTCATTGGCTCGAGAGGTCGTGAACACCACAGGCTCAGCGCCGGGAAGCTGAAAGAACCGGTTCTCCAGCGGCACTCCTCCCGAAGCAGAGACGACGACACGCAATGGCTGCGGTGCTAGTCCTTTGGCCTGCCGTGCCTTCTCAATCTCGGGCGGAACTCTGGGATTGACATTTTCGACCCGGAGCGTGCCGGCGCCGTACATCAGCGCGTCGAAAGGCGCTCGCACTCTCCGCATCACCTCTCGGTCGGTGCGGCTTCCCACCAGCCCCCCCCTGCCCCCAATGGTCGCCTTCCCATCCACCGTGGTGACCATATTGATGGCCGTGTAGGGTCGCTCCCGCTGGCCGCCCTCGAAGGCCAGGTCGCGGTACATCTCCTCCAGATCGATGCTCTTGAAATCGCAGATCTCCAACAGATTCCACCTCTAACCGCTTCAGCACAGAAACTCTTCCGGCCGGAAGTTTTCCATCTAAACAAGTCTACCATATGCGTCCATCGCTGCCTAGTAGTTGGCGCTTTCCAGGCCCATTGGCACAGAGGGAAAGAGGGGTTATGGGTTAGGGGTTGACAGCGTTCAGTCCGTTAACCCTTAACCCCTAACCCCTGATACTTACGTGAAGTGCTATAATCCGGGGACCAGAATGTGACCGGCCTTGGAGCGATAGGCTTATGGATAGTCAGGCACACGACCTTTCGTTACCGCCAGTCCGGCAAAGGCAGGCCGAGGCTCAGCCCGCTTCAGGGTTTTTGTTCGCCGCGGTCGCCGGTCTCATCTTCGCCTCGGGACCCGTCCTGACCCGACTGGCTGCCCCCCTCTCGGCCTTCGAGATCACCTTCTGGCGGATGCTGATCGCCACCTTCACCGTATCTGTCTTCGCTCTGGCGAGTCAGAAGAAATGGCCGTTCCCTCGCGACGACATTCCTCGATTCTTCCTCTACGGCCTGGTAACGGCGGCCCATTTCCTTTTCTTTATCGCGTCGCTCCAGTTCACCACTATTGCCCACTCCATCTCCCTCGCCCAACCTGACGCCGCGAATGCTCATTGGCGATCTCCTCGCTCTGGGATCCGCGGTCGCCTTCGGTCTTTACTCTGTGGTAGGACGCCGAGAAAGGAACAGCTATCCCCTGCTGTCTTACGCGTTGGGCCTTTATGGAACAGCCACCCTGTGGCTGGCGCCGGCCGCTGTCTGGCAATTCACTGGCGCCTACAGCCTTGGCAATGTGACCGCACTGGCGAGCCTGGGCATTCTACCCCTGGGCACCGGCCATACCCTCTACAACGCCGCCCTGAGAAGAATCAAGGCGACTTACGTCAATATTCTGGCCACGCAGGAAGTCTTTGGCGGCATCGCGCTGGGGTGGCTTGTGCTGGGCGAGGTGCCCAGCTCCAATGCTCTCGCGGGCGTCGCCGTGACTCTGGTCGGGGTCGCCCTGGTCCTCCTCTAACGCCCACCCCTTCCGCGCTGATACTCGGCGGCTGGAGATGTGGAGCGTCGGGCGTTCGTCTCTCGCTCCCTCTCCAGGGAGGTGGATATCAGTATCCGGCCATAAGACAACAGGAGTGGAGAAGTGTCATATCTTCAGAGCGGTAGTATATCCCTCGTAAATCGCCTCGCCAACACTTCGGGGCACGACGCAGTCGCCCACCCGGTAGAGCTCCGGCACCAGGCCTTTAAGGGCCTTGTAAAGGCTATCCTCCGGGAGTTGGCCCATGGCCAGCACCACGGTATCCACCGCCTCGATGGCCCGCCTCTCGAAGCTGAAAATGTTCTCCACGATGACGGTGCTTCCCTGGATCTCTTTGAGCACCTGATGAGGGCTCATAGCGATCTTCTTCTCGTAGAACCTCTGATGCGCCAGCGAACGCAGGTAGCTTTGACAACCTTCGCCAATATACAGAGCGTTGGAGACTAATTCCACCTGTCGACCCTGGTCGGCCAACAGCTCGGCGGCGTTGATGCCGGGCATGGTCCCCATCCAGTCGGCGACCACCACGCGGTGACCTACTTCCACGCTACCCTCCATGATCTGCCGGACGGTGACGACGGCGTCCGGATCTACTCCGGGAAGCGGAGGATAATAGGCCTTCGCCCCCGTTGCCACCATGACCACGTCCGGCCGCTCCTCTCGAACAAGCTCAGAATCTACCTCGACGCCAAAGCGAATGGCGACGCTTTGCCGCCCAAATTCCCGTTCCAG
>JAMDCE010000640.1 GCA_023489135.1 Chloroflexota bacterium | reverse complement strand
GCTATTCGAATGTCGCCGGCCATCGCTATCTCGCAGCCGCCCCCCAGGGCGAAGCCGTTAATGGCCATTATCACGGGTTTGGATAGCTTCTCGATCTTGCGCAGCAGATCGTGCCCTTCCTTGAGCTTCTTATAGGAATCGGCCATCGTCTTCAGGGCTTGCAGCTCGTTGATGTCCGCTCCGGCTACGAAGGCCTTCTCGCCGGCCCCGGTAACGATTATGACCCTGACGTTCTGGTCCGCCCCAAGGTCGTCAAAGGCAGAGTGAAGCTCTCTGATGGTTGCGTCGTTAAGAGCGTTGAGCACCGCAGGCCGGTTTACTGTGACCACGGCGATGTTGTCCTCGCGCTCCACCAGAATGTTTTGGTACGCCATGAGTTATGCCTCCATTTGAGATGTAATGTGGTTATGACTAGCGGCGCTACTCCTTGCGCTCCTGTTGTTGACCCGCAATCGACACCGCGATTTCGGCAACGTCTTTGGCCGTGAGCCCCAGCCTTCCAATCAGCCGGTGCGACTCTGCTACGATTTTCTCGGCGTGATCATTATGCGCTTGCTCTTCACGGATTCTTTTCACCTGCTCGGTGACCCTATAGATGAGGTCTGCATCTACGTTGACCCCTTTGCTGGCCAAGTAATCGGCGTGCCTGGCCAGAGCGAACTGTACGATCTGGGTGCCGCTGTGCTTGCCGTAGAGATAGTAGCTGTGCCCGCCGACGGCGTCGCAAGGTATGACCTCGTAGATGCGGGGATCGATCAGCACCCCGGCGGTGTGGATTCCCGATTCGTGGCAGAAGACGTGCTCCCCGATGACCGGCTCGTGCACCGACACGGGCACTCCACTCAGACGCTCGACCAGCGCGCTCACTTCCCTCATGAGATCGTAGCGGAATCCCGGCAGCTCGATGCCGTAGAGCCACCTCAAGGCTGCTACCACCTGGTGCAGGGGTGCGTTCCCGGCTCTTTCTCCCAGGCCGTTGATGCCGACTCCGGCAATGGTCATCCCCTGGCCCAGGGCGGTGATCGTGTTTATGGCTCCTAATCCGTAGTCGTTGTGAAAGTGGGTCAGGTGATCCTCGTCGGGAATGCCCTGCACCAGTTTTCGGGCGTAATGCTCGATCATCGGGGGAATGCCGCATCCCACGGTGTCGGTGAAAGTCGGACGGAATCCGCCGGCATCGATGCCCGCCCGGAAGAGCTCCACGACGTAGTCGGGATCGGCCCTGCTGACGTCCTCCGCGACCACCTGGACCAACTTGAATCCTTGTTGCCGAGCGTAGCGGATGACGTCGGTAAAGAGGTGGATATTGGCCCGGCGGTAGAAATCCAGGGGAGCATCAAGCTGATCGGACTCCTCTTTGCCTTCCAGCCGGAGCAGCACCCGGCCTATCTTGTACTTGAGGTGCAGGTCGGAGGCAGAAGTGAACATGGCTATGCACACTTCTTCGGGGCTGATGCCAATTTCCTCCAGAGACCTCTGGGTGGCATCCACGTCGCCATGGTTGCAGCGGCAGGCGACCACGAACTCCAGGTCCTCCCGAAGCTCGCCTTTGCGTCGCCCTTGCACGAAGAGCTGCAGGCTCTTACGTTCGCTTTCCGCGGCGCTGGGAAAGCCGGCCTCGGCGATGTGCACGCCCAGGTCGCTCAAGGCCTTCATTATTTGGTACTTCTTACCCGGGCTAAAGGCGACGCCCGGCATCTGCTCGCCATCGCGCAGAGTGCAATCGTAGAGCTTTATCTTGGCCGGGTCGGGGAAGTTGAGCGACTTTGCGAACAGCAGCGGCGAGGTGACCAGTTGATCGTAGGGTTCCCTAAAGTCCACGTGGTCCTCCATTCACCAAAGACAGGATCATTTCACCACCGGCATGATCGTCTTCCCGAAAGGCATAACCGAAATGCTGAGATCTCCTCCTCGTGTCGCACGTATGCGGTCGAGCGCCTCGTCGACTGATGCCACCTTGGTGACGCGCAGCTTCCCGGCCATCTCGTCAGTCAAAGCGCTGACTACGTAGGTGGGACGCTCGATAACCATCCGAAGGTTGCGCAGAGCCATGTAGCCTGAGAGCGTGAAGCCTTGGCGCAACCCGTCCGCGATAGCCTCGACGCTGGGATAGTCGAGCCACCGATCGAAATCAGGGTCGCCAATTCCATCCCGGCACTCGGACACCAAGACCACGGCCCCGCCCTCGTTCACCACCGCCATTCCGGCGGATAGTCCCTTGGCCGATTGATAGATGCTGATGTCCTTGGGATAGCCGCCGCAGCTCACGATCACGACGTCCGACTTGTGATCGACGTCGACGGCGAAGATCTGCCGCAGTCGCAGGCAGCCATTTCTGAAGGCCAGATTCCAGTCGCCGCCGACCAACTCGACGACGCGGCTGTCCTGATCGACTATGGTATTCAGCAGAAACGTGGGCTTGACCATCGCGGCGATTTCTTCCATGTCTTCGGAAACCGGGTTCTCGTCCAGCTTGCCTCTGCCGCAGTTGGGGTTCATAATATCGCCGTCTACGCTGCCGAGCGCATACGAGTGGTTGCGGGTGATCGTTTCGTAGGAGCAGATTCCGGGGCAAATGGCCTTGCGCCCGCCACCAAAGCCGGCCAGGGCGTGGAAATCGATTCCCCCGGTGAGGATCACCTTGTCCGCCTCCGCGACGCGCCGGCTGATGTGCACCGGAGTGCCGCGAGAGGTAGTGCCGAGAAAGGTGAAGGCTCCCTCCTGGCGGCAGTCGTGATCTACCACCGCGAACCTCTTAACGTAATCTTCACCCACGATTCGCGCACGCTCCGCCGGGGTTTGTCCTCGGTGCGTTCCGGTGGCGATGATCACGGTGATATCGGATTCGCGGATTCCAAAGTCGGTGAGCTTGTCCAGCAAGAAGGGAACCAGCAGGTCGCAGCGAGCCGGCAGGCGCGTCACGTCGCTGGCTATCACCACCACACGATCTCCGGCACGGATCAATTCACGAAGAGGAGGCGCGCCCACCGGATTAGCGATCGCGCTTTCAAGCCCCGCCTGCACATCGTCGAGGGGTCTTGGCAACGGCGCTTGTATCACCTGATCCAGGTTTCTTCGGGGAACACGGCACGGAATGTATCCCGAGCCGTACTTGAGCAAGAATTCGGCGTGAAATCCATCCTCAGAGAAGTTTTCTTCCAAATGCTCCCTCCGGCGACATTGATACGCTGGCTACGAGGCCGAATCTTTCTTGATGCAGTCCCGCGGCCAAGAATCTAAGCGAGTTGGCGGCATCAGGCACAGCTATGTTATATCAGGGAGAAGGTAGTGTCAAGCGTCAGGGGGTGGCAGCAGCCAATCGACTTGCATCCCCGGCGCGTACGTGATAAAATAGTGTTGCTTCGTTCCGAAGGGGAGTAACTGCCGGCTCGCCCGAGCCGGAGGCGCGGTCAACACGCTGGGGATGGCCCTCGATGGTATGCCTTGGGTATTACCCTGGCCCGCCGGCTAGATTCTGCTAGCTCAGCCAGACCTTCGGCCCTATAACACGGGTACCTTTTGTACCGCGTGCGGGCCGGGGTCTCCCACCGAGCCGTACGGCCCACAACGCGGTTGATGAATGACCCGGATGCTAACGTCGTGCTCTCACGTGGTGGCGCGACGCCGCTATCTTCAGCTTGGAGGTCGTTCTGTGAGCGCGTTCTGGGGTTCGCTGTTCTTCATAGCCGCGGCCGAGATGGGCGATAAGACCCAGCTTGTTTCTCTGGCATTTGCCTGCCGCTATCGGGCCAGAACCGTTCTGCTGGGCGTGTTCGGAGCCACTCTGGCAGTGCATCTCTTCTCGGTTGCTATCGGGGAGGTTTTAGGACTGGCCCTGCCCACTTTCTGGATCAACCTGGCGGCAGGGCTGGCTTTCGTAGGCTTTGGGCTTTGGACCATCCGCGGCGACAAGCTGAACGACGACGTTCCTTGCCGGCCGGCGCGGGATATAGGGCCACTGCTGACGATTGCCGCCACTTTCTTTGTGGCCGAGCTGGGTGACAAGACAATGCTGGCGACGGTGACCATTGCCAGCCGCGAGCTGGATTTCATCGGGGTCTGGGTGGGCTCGACCCTGGGGATGGTGGTTGCCGATGGCCTGGCTATTCTGGTCGGCATTTACTTTGGGAAGCGGCTGCCGGAAAGGGCCATAAAGCTGTCTGCTGCCGCTATCTTCCTGATTTTCGGCGTCGCGGTCCTGTTTCAAACGGCCGCTAATGTTATAACGGTTTGACCGTTTGAATGGTAGCAAGTTGCCTCATCTAAAAATCTTACCATGGCTGATTCGTTGCCTCATAAGAAAATGTTACCCAACTGTTTCGACCGAAGGAATGCGCCACTGAGAAGATCGCCG
>JAMDCE010000663.1:16261-20728 GCA_023489135.1 Chloroflexota bacterium | reverse complement strand
CGCCTACCTGCCCTCCAGCAAGTAACCGGAAATGACGATGAGGGCCAGCAGGGCTATCAGCACCGCGTCGTCGAGGGAGGTCTTGAGGTGCCATTCCCGGCGCACAAAGCGGCGGTACAGAGCAACCGCGACGCCGAAGAGCACCATAACGCCGGCAAAGTCGTTGACGAAGGCGAACCAGGGCGTGTCCTTGGCGATGGGCAGCAGCCCTTTCTCAGCCAGGAACAGCCCGACGCTCCCGACGAAGAAGAGGACGACCATGCCCCAGAAGAAGCAGACGTGCATCAGCCAGGAGAGCGGGTTGGAGCGCAGCAAGCGCCGCTGGAAGAGCCAGTCGAGAAGGATGCTCCCCAGGATCGCAACGCGCAATGCCCGGCCGAGGCCGGCCGCCGCCAGGCGCATTTTTGCCCGCGCGGAGGTGCTCCCGCCCTCGCCGACGCTACCCTGGAGCCAGAAGTGAACGTCGGACGCCAGGCCGAAGAGGAAAACGGCCAGCGCCAGTATCTCAAGAGTGAAGAAGTATGGTGAAGCCCGCAGCAAGGTCAGATGCTCGCCAACCGGATTCAGTCCGTTTTCTCAATATACAGGTGCCAGAGGCTCTCGCCTTCCTGCTCGGTCTCCAGCGGGTAGCCCTTCTTCTGGCAGAAGTTAGGAATCGTGGTGCTGGCGGCCGGCTCGTAGTCGCACAGCACCTCCAGCACCTGGCCGGTTCCCAGGGACTTCAGCTTGTCACGGGTCTCGATCAGGGTGTAGGGACATATCTGGCCCCGGATGTCCACGGCATCGGAAGTTTTTTCTTTGAGCATGTTATCCTCCCCTGCTGGGATAAATAGCGATCCCAAAGCCACGCCTATTCCACGTTTGTTTCACAGACTGTTGCGCGGCCCCTTGTGGGCCGCCTACGATAGGAATCTGAGATTGGCGATTTGTAGCCACATCCTCATTTATTAAGCACCCAGGCGGGGGACAAGCCCCCGCGCTACAATCGTGCCCCATCCGCCTGGCTCCTAGACGAAGTTGATCACTTTGTTGTCCACGATCAGGTCCACCAGCTCGCCGTAATCGATCACTGTGGCGTTCTGAGGCAAGCGGCCGGCGACGCCTCGCTTTTCGACGTCTTTCTTTACGGCGTAGACCTGCCGGGATCCGAAGTCCTGGGTCCCCAGGTACACGCCGTCTTGAATCAAAACGATCTTCGCCTCGGAGTCCAGCCTGGCCAACTCCAGGCCGTTCTGGCCGAAGGGAAGGTCGATGAGGTAAAGGTTTGCCATCGGTAGTCTCCTTCCTGTCACACCCGTCTAGAAATCAATCGTCGCGTCGGCTTTTTGCAGCAGGGACACGACGTCGGAGCGGGAGATGACCTTGACGTCTTCGGCGACTTCGGTCTCGCTTATGCCGCGGGCCTGAAGAGACTCCCTCTCCGCCTTCAGGCTGTAATCGAGCTTGGCCAGGGTGCCGAGGTACTTAGCGGAGTCGGTGCGCTCCACTCCCTTCAAGGCGAAGTACACGCCGTCTCCGAGGTAAACCACGTCAACCGTGTGCTCGTCGATGCCGCTGGTTACGCCCACTACCGCCCGCAGGCCCTCGTTGTACCAGATGCTGCCGTAAGGGGCGTGGTTAATGGTGAATAACACGTGCTTCTCGGCCATTGCTTGCCCTTCCTCTCAGAGTGTGATGAGTCGATCGGCGTCGCCCACTATTTCGGCGAAGTCGGGCAAGCCACCCACCCGAACTCCTTCGATGTAGTCCTTGCCTTTTTCCAGGCCGCGGGCGTTGACACAGATGCCGCAGGTGATGATGGTGGCGCCCTTGCTCACCAGTGAGGCGAACCGGTCCTTGGGCATAACGTCCAGATCGGGGAAGGTCTGATACTTGATGGGGTTGTAGACCCCATCAAGGTACAGAAACATCTTTACCTCGTGCCCCTTGTCCAGCGCCGCCTCGGCCAGACTCGTCGCCGTATCCCAGTTCTCGAACTGGAACGGTCCCAGGGTTAACAGGAATCCCAGCTTGGCCACGTTAGAACCTCCTCATGTTCAAGCCTTTTTTACGGTGATGCTCCAATCGGAATCGTTGACCTGAGCCACCTCCAGCACCGCGTTCCCCTCGTTGGTCAGGCTGCGCGGGACGTTGGTGACGGCCGGCAGGTGATCGACGATAACGCGCAGGACCTCGCCGCTCTCCATCTCTTCCAGGGCGAGCTTGGATTTGACGAAGGTGTAGGGACACACTTCCCCTTTGAGGTTAAGCTCCTGGTCTACTTTAAGAGTCTCTGCCACGTGTCTCCTCCTTAATTAGGGCTAGTGCGAATTCGCGCCCGCGATGCCGCAGAATACCTCGTAGTCGATCAACTCGCGAATGGTGGGGTTATCTCCGCAGATGGGGCACCTGGCGTCCCGGCGGATTTTAACCTCCCTGAATTCCATGACCAGGGCGTCGTAGAGCAGCAGGCGCCCGACGAGCGTCTCGCCGGCGCCCAGGATGAGCTTGACGGCCTCGGTGGCCTGAATAACGCCGATTATGCCGGGCAGGACCCCTAGAACGCCGGCCTCCTGGCAGCTCGGAACCATTCCGGGAGGGGGTGGCGTGGGGAACAGACAGCGATAGCAGCCCCGGCCCGGGGCAAAGACGGTGGACTGCCCCTCGAACCTGAAGATGGAGCCATAGACGTACGGCTTTCCGGCCAGCACGCAGGCGTCGTTGACCAGATAGCGGGTGGCGAAATTGTCGCAGCCATCCACGATCACGTCGTAGTCGGCGATGATCCCCATAACGTTGTCCGAAGCCAGCCTGACCGGGTAAGGGACGACTTTGACGTCGGGGTTGATGTCCGCGATGGTCTCGGCGGCGGAGGTCACCTTGGGACGTCCGAGGTCGTGGACGTGGTGCATCACCTGGCGCTGCAAGTTGGAAAGGTCCACTTCGTCGAAGTCGACGATTCCAAGGGTCCCCACGCCCGCCGCGGCCAGGTAGAGCGCCGCGGGAGAGCCCAGGCCCCCGGCGCCGATGAGCAACACCTTGGAGTTGAGCAGCTTGCGCTGCCCTTTGCCACCCACCTCAGGCAGGATTATGTGGCGGCTGTAGCGCCGAATTTGATCCTCGGAGAAGGGAGTGGCTCCCCCGGCCAGGGCCGGGATGACCGCGACCTCGTCGCCTTCGCGGAGCTCGGTATTGACACCCTGGAGGGCGTGGATTTCTTCGTCGTTGACGTAGATGTTTACGTACCGGTGCACCTCCCCCGCTTCGTCGAGGATGTGTCGTTTCAAGTCGGGATACTGCCGCACGAGGTTATCCAGCAGGTCCGAAACCGAATCCGCTTCGAGGTGGACCTTGACCTGGTTCTCGGCGACCTTGCGCAACGGCGTAGGAATGTAGACGCTAACCTTCATCGACCTTCTCCTGGATTAGATGTAGAACATCGCTTTGCGCTGGTGTGCCGCCTCGCGCTCCAGCAGCGATGCGATGGTGGTGGAGTTCAAGACCCTGTGCGTCATCTCGTCGATCTCTTTCCACAGCTCGCGCTGGGCGCACGCGCCGGACAGGGAGCAGGCGGAGCTGGTCTCAACACACTGCAGCGGGGCGACAGACCCTTCGAGCGCATCTATCACGTCGCCGACGCTGATTTGCTCGGGAGGCCTGGCCAGCAGGTGTCCCCCTTGAGGGCCGCGCACGCTCTGAATCAAGCCGGCCTTGCGCAGGTGGGTAAGCAACTGCTCGAGATAAGCCTCGGGGATGCCCTGCCTGGCGGCGATGTCCGCGCTTTGGATCGGGCCTTTTCCAAAACGACCGGCCAGATCGAGAACGGCTCTCAGGCTGTAATCGCTCTTCATAGAAACTTTCATCAAAGCTTCCTCAGGAGGTAGAAATTGAGTTTTCCGATAATCAATGTCAACAATATATCAAGGTGAATGCAGATTGTCAAGCCCTTTCCGGAGGCGAAGTGACCCGAAAAACGAGTTTTCAAAATTGGGTGCCTTACATCTTGACACCTGGCAGGCAGGCCGATATACTGTTGCGCGTCTGACCCAGCAAGTCCCCCGTGAATCTAGAGCGGCCTTGGGGAAAGGCAAATGATTTGGAGGTGGGGAGGTGGAAAACCCCAGGATTGTGGTCGCCGACGATGATCCCTATGTTCTAGACCTGGTGAAGATGATTCTGGAGCCGGAGGGGTTCTCCGTCCAGAGCGCCAGCAACGGGCAAGAGGCGCTCACCGAGATCGCTCAGCAGCGTCCGGACATTGCGCTGCTCGACGTGATGATGCCGGTTATGGATGGCGTGCGTTGTTGCCGCGAGCTGCGCAAGAACCCCGAGACGTCCAAGATCCCGGTCGTGGTGATGTCGGCCGGCGCCAACCTGTCCAAGACCGCAAAGGAAATCGGAGCCAACGGATTCATCGCCAAACCGTTTAGCATCGACGACCTAATCGCCATCCTGCAGCGGCAGCTGGGCAACGGCGAACAGGCAGCG
>JAMDCE010000663.1:0-16251 GCA_023489135.1 Chloroflexota bacterium | reverse complement strand
TGGCCTGATTCCGCCGGGGATATGCTTAACCACAAAGTTTTCATCGCCTTCCAGGCGACCACCTGGTGATGAAAAGCTATTTTCACAAAGGCACAAAGGACACAAAGGTTTTCTATTGCTTTGTGTCCTTTGTGCCTTTGTGGTTAGTGACCCGCGTCTGACTTTTCTTGACACTTGATCGTTCTTTGTGCTATGTTCGGATTAAGAGGTCCCTCAATGGAAGCGGAAGTACAGGAAACAGACGTTCAGATCCTCGCGAGAGAGGCCGCCGCCGTTGCCCCCACGCTCGCTCGGTATACCTCTATCATTGCGGAACGGGGAGAAGGCTCGTATCTCTACGACCGGAACGGCCGCCGCTTTCTGGATTTCGCCTCGGGAATTGCCACCAATAACGTGGGCCACTGCCATCCCAGGGTAGTGAGCGCGGCCGTCGAGCAGACCAAGAAGCTGATCCACTCCTGTGGGAGCGTGGTGCACTTCGAGCTGCACGTGCAGCTGGCCGAGAAACTGGCGCAGATCACGCCGAGCGGCGTCGACATGTGCTTTTTCTCCAACAGTGGGGCCGAGGCCGTCGAGGGCGCCCTCAAGCTGGCGCGCTACGTCACACGGCGGCCGGTGACAATTGCTTTTGCCGGCGCCTTCCACGGTCGAACCCTTGGCGCGGTCTCGGTGACCAGCTCAAAGGCTCATTATCGCGCCGGGTACCAACCCTTGCTTCCCGGCGTGTTCATGGCGCCTTACCCCTACTGCTTTCGCTGTGCGCTGGGCCACCAGAGGGATTCGTGCTCACTGGAATGCCTTTCTTACCTGCGCTTTATGCTCAACACGGTCGCTCCGCCGCAAGACGTGGCGGCCATGCTCATCGAACCGGTGCTGGGCGAAGGTGGTTACACCGCCCCTCCCCTGGAGTATCTACAGGGCCTGCGCGATCTGTGCGATCAGCACGGTATCTTGTTGATTTTCGACGAGGTGCAGACCGGATTCGGCCGGACCGGAGAGATGTTCGCCTCGCAGACGTTCGGCATCCAGCCGGACGTGATTACGGTGGCCAAGGGTATAGCGGGAGGCTTTCCCCTGAGTGCGATCGTCGGCCCCTCTCGCCTGATGAAGGATTGGCCGTCCGGCGCCCACGGGAGCACTTTCGGAGGCAACCCGGTCTCTTGCGCCGCCGCGCTGGCTTCGATAGGAGTCATCGAAGAAGAGGGATTGCTCGAAAACGCTCGGATTCGGGGGGCGGAACTGACGCGCCGGCTGGAAGAGATCAGGAGCGACGTTCCGGCCATCGGCGACGTGCGCGGGATCGGCCTGATGATAGGCATAGAGCTGTGCAATACCGACGGCAGCCCCAACAAAGAGGCAGTCATATTGGTGGGGGAGAGGTGTCAGGAAAACGGCTTGATCCTGCTCAGCTGCGGCACTTCGGAAAACGTCATACGTTTGATCCCGCCTCTCAACGTCTCGGAGGACGAGGTGGAGCAGGCGCTTGACGTTCTGGAAGGAGCCTTGCGAGCGCTGACACAGTGATATAGAGATGGCAGTATTCTCATTCAAAGGGCACTCGCCCAACATTCATCCTTCGGTCTACGTTGCCGAGGGGGTGCAGATCATCGGCCGCGTCACCATTGGCGAGGATGCCGGCATCTGGTTCAACTCGGTGATCAGGGCGGATTCCGACTCGATCACCATCGGACCACGAACAAACATCCAGGACAAGTCGATGGTGCATTGCGATTTCGGTGAGCCAACGCGCATCGGAGCCGACGTGACTCTGGGCCACGGGGCGACCGTCCACGCCGCGACGATCGAAGACGCGGTTCTGGTAGGCATTAATTCCGTGGTCCTCAACCGGGCCGTGGTGGGCGCAGGGAGCATAATCGCGGCCGGCGCCGTGGTGCTGGAGGGCCAGATCATTCCCCCAAGGTCGCTGGTGGTGGGGATTCCGGGCAAGGTCGTCCGTCGGCTGACCGACGAAGAAGTGAGCCATATCAGGGAAATGGCGGACTCATACGTGCAGCGCCAGCAAGAGTACAGGGCCAGCGCCCGACGTCTCGTCAATCCAGCGGCAGGCTGAAGTGAAAAGCCGATCCCTTGCCTTCTTCGCTTTCGAACCAGATCCTCCCTCCATGGGCTTCGATCATCTGTTTGCTAATGTATAAGCCGAGTCCCATGCCGCCGAAGCCGGCGATGGCCGGGTAGACCTGGAAGAACGGCTCCAGCACGTGTCTCTGCATCTTCCTGGGTATGCCCAGTCCGTGGTCTATCACCGAAACAATCGCCTCCCCGTCGGCGGTCCCCACTTCTATCTCGACGGGTCCACCCCGAGGGCTATACCTTATGGCGTTATCTATCAGATTGGTCAACACCCATTCCACCTTGGCCACGTCGGCGTGCACCTCCACCGGACCCTGAGCGCTTACTGTCAGCCGGCGATCGGGGAATAGTAGCCGGAGCCGATCCACGACAGTCCTGGTGCGCTCGACCAGATCGAACCTTTGCTCATCCAGTTGGACTCCTTGGGAACGTATGCGGGATATCTCCAGCATATCCGCCACCAGGTGGTCCATGCGATCGACCGAGCGAACTATGGTCTCCAGCGCTTCGCGCTGAGAGTCGTCCTCGTGCTTGTGCAGCAGCAACTGGGCATATCCCTTAATAGTGGTGAGCGGTGTTCGCAGCTCGTGGGAGGCTACGTTCAAGAACTCGTCCCTAAGCTGAACCGTTAGTTGCACCTCATCGGCCATGGCGTTGAACGATTCCCCAACCGTTTGCAGCTCATCGCCGGTCTCGATCTTTACGCGCGTCTCTAGCCGGCCGTGCCCCAGCGCGATAGCGTGCTCTGTTAGGCGCCTTATGGGCCGGGAGAGATTGCGAGCCAACCACAGCGCCGCCAGCAAGCTCAAGATCAGGGTGGCCACGTAGGTGGTCACCCTCAGGCGGAGGGAGTCGTACACGGGAGCGAGGGCCACTTCTTGGGGCACGCTCACCCCTGCTACCCAACCGGAACCCGTTGCCCGCGTCGCGGCGATCATATGAGGCCCCGGCAACAGTATGCCGCGCTCGGTCGGCCCGAGAAACTGCCCCTGGGTCAGCGCGCCCTGCACCGCCGAATGCTGCGACACGTCAAGAACCCGCTCGGCGATATCCGGCTGGCGCGTGTGAAAAGCCAGTCTTCCCTCCCGGTCCGTTACGAAGAGATGCTGCCCGGCCGCGAGCTTCACGGGCGCAAGGACCTCGGGGAAGAACTCCAGGTTCAGCGAGGCGATGGCAACGCCGATGGGCGTTCCCTGTTGTCCGCGAATGGGCACGGCAGCTACGGCGATGGGCTTTCCGGTCGCGCGCGATATGAGGATGTTTGAGATATATGGCGCGTTGGTAGCCATAACCTGCCTGAAGTACTGACGATCCAAGACCGTGGGTGGGGGCTTGGGCAGGATTCGCATAGATCCCACGTTGTTGCCCTCGGCATCAAAAACGGCGATGTCATCGTAGTGTGGATATACCTCCGCGAACTGGCGCAGATAGGGATCAGTCCGGTTGGGATCGAAGGTAAGGACCACCGGATCGTCGGCAAAGGTCCAGGCGACATCTTGCAGCGAAGTGAAGCTAGCATCGAGCAGGACCGCCACGGTTTGGGCGACCTGCCTCTCGGAATCGAGCGTGACGTCGGCACTATCAGACAGATATGAGAAGTAGTCGTAGGCGAACAAAGCCAGCACCGGGATCAAGCCCACCAGCACGGCCCCGAGCAGCTTCGTTCGGAGGCTAAAAGGCACACCAATCTTCATCTTTGGGACTCAAAGGGCTATCGTTGGGTTGGCGTCGGCCGCTCTCAATCGGGTGATACTCAATACGTTACATTATACTCTACGGCGGTCCCGGCGGGCGAGAAGCCGGGTGGGCAAGTGGGCAAGGATAGGGCTCGTGCATTCTTCATGCCCGCGCGGCCGAGTAGATACGAACTCCACCCTGCTCAGAGAAGAAAAGGGTGAGTTGGGCGTGCCGCGCATCGCGGCACGCCCAACTCACCCTCAAGACCGGGGACGGGGCAATGGGCGCCGCTACTTGAAGAATCCCATTTTCTCCAATTCGTCGGTAAATTGCATCGTCGCCACCTGCTCGACCTTCACATTCGCCGCCTTGGGCTCCGTCTTAACCACGTCCTGCAGGACTCTCTCGGCCGGTTTCAAGGTCATGACCGGTGGCCAGGCCAGGTATCGCGCGAACTGCTTATGCGTATCAACCGCCAGCTCCTGATCGTCGAGCTTCAAGTACTTCTTGATGACGCTGACCCCGCGCTCGGGATCCTCGCGGAAGCGCTTCACGCCGAGCGAATAGCCGGCCACAAAAGCCAGTATCAGGTCGCGACTGCCGTCGACGAGGGGCGCGGTAGAGGCTAAGCCTACCGAAGGATACTCCGGCCCTTGGTCACCCAAATTGATCAGCTCCGCAAAACCGGCCTTAATCGCCCGGCTGTTGGTCGGAGGGGAAACTGTGCCGGCGTCCACCTGTCCGGCCATCAGCGCGGACAGAATGGCCGGCACCTCCTGAAGCTCCAGGAATTGAACGTCGCTCGGCTTCATACCCCACACGTCCAGCGCCAGCAATGATGCCGTGTGCGTCGACGATCCAATCCTGGTGATCCCCCATCGCTTGCCCTTGGTGTCTTCGGGTTTGGTCACTCCCTTCGATCCCATGACCGAGAAGATCGGGCGGTTCGTCACTGCTCCAATCATTCTTGCGCTACCGCCGGCGGCAACGGAAGTGAAAGCGACGACCCAATCGAAGGGGCTCGCCTGTATGTCCTTCGCCTCAAAGGCAGCCACCACCCGCGAGCTACTGGGGATATGGACCAGCTCAGAGTTGATCCCCATTTCCTTCCAAGCGCCGGTCTCCTGCGCCATCCAGATGCCCGACATAGCCCCGCTGGCCGCCGTCCAGTTGATCTTCATGGGCTGCGCCTTGGCCAAGGCTATCTGCTTCGGAGCCGGGCCTGCCGAGGATGCCGGCGCCGTTGGAGCAGCAGGCGGATTGGTTGCTGCAGCAGGGGTGGCCTGAGTGCCGGAAGACTGCTGCGCCGACTGGCAGGCGGGCCAAAGCGCGGTCAGGGCCGCAACGCCTCCCAGCTGTTTCAGAAGCTTCCGACGGGTGATCTGACGCGAGAGCACACGGTTCAAGGATTGTCTGCCGATGTCTCCAGATTCCTCCACGACGTTATCCCCTTTCACAAGCTAAATGGTGCCGATATCCTAGTTGTGCGGATGTCTCTTGTCAAGGCGCTTAGCGGGCTCTGTTGTCCTAATATCGCGAAAAAACCGTCGAAAATTAGCTTTCCCTACAAGTGGGAACGAACCGAGCTCAGGGAGCGGATATGCGGTCCTTGATCCGCTCGAACTGGGCCTTATTAACGAGCTTGGCGTCTTTGAGCTCCTCTATGGAAGTGAAAGGACCTATCTGCTCGCGGTGGCCGAGAATCTTCTGAACGGTTACCGGACCGATGCCCGGCAAGGCATCCAATTCGACCGCCGAGGCAGTATTGAGGTTTACCGTAGCGGAGGGGACCGACGCCGACGGCGCCTGATCGCGGTCTTTTTCCAGACCGGGTACCGCAGGCTCTTTAGCAACGGAAATTGGTGGAACGTTGAGCTGCTGCTGGTCCCGAACCCTGGCTGCCAGGTTGATCCTGGTGCGATCTGCCTGCTCGGTAACGCCACCCGCGGCGGCGAGCGCATCCTCCACGCGATCTCCTTCCTGGAGAGTATATACGCCGGGGTGCAGGACTTCGCCGTGCACGTAGACCTTCAGAGTACGTTCAGGTGACTTGGCGGGCAGAGGAGGGGAGACCATCTCAAGCGGTCGGGTCTCGGGGCGCCGAAGGAGCCACACCACAGCTCCAGCAGCTACCACGATTAACAGAAGCACCGTTAGAAGTCCGCGGTGGCGATCAGCCTGGTCTTCCACGACACTCTCCTATTGGCCCTGTGCTCCGGGCTCGGGGCCCATTATGGAAACCCGCCAACTACGAGGCTCGTCGCGGCACTACGGCGGTTGGCGTGAGTATCGACCCGCTCGGCCTCCTGGTAGGGGCGTTCACTTGAGCGCCCCATAGGCATCAACCTACTAACACGCATCAGTCGGAGTAAAGATTGTAGTGCAGGGGCTTGTCCCCTGCTCGTAAGACTGTTTGGAAGACCGGGCATCCCCGTTAGTTCTCTACGCGGTTCCTCTGGCGGCCTGGCCGATGGCCGCTGTCATCGCACTTCGACCAAGCAGGGGACCAGCCCCTGCACTACTGGTTTTCCAATCTGGCCCGGGTTGATGCGCACGGGGCGTTCAGCTGAGCGCCCCTACGCGCCTTGGTTCGCGGCTAGATCTCAGTGCCAACGCCTCTAAAGATGGCGCGAGATATTCTTGGTGAGCTGATCTTTGGACTGGTAGCCGACGACTCGCTCCACAGGCTTGCCCTCTTTGAACAGGATGAGGGTTGGAATGCTCATTACGCCATACTGGCGCGCCGTGCCTTGATTCTCGTCCACGTCCAGTTTCACAACCTTGAGCTTGCCCTCGTTCTCGGCGGCAACGTCTTCTACTATCGGTGCAATCATCTTGCACGGATTGCACCAGGTGGCCCAAAAATCAACCAGCACAGGAATCTCAGAGTCGAGAACCTCTACCTGGAAATCACTATCTGAAACAGGTGTAGCTTTACTCATCGGAATAGGCCTCCTCCACTCGCACACAATGTTCTAGAGATGTCCACGTCAAATACTGACCTATTAGCTTAACCGTAGAAACAGGGCCAAAGCACGCTCGAGCGTCTGGCTTTCATCGCCCTCACCCGCGGGAACCCTAGCGCATTCCTTCACGTGTTGAGTGATTATCGAGATACCCACCTTGTCCAGCGCCGAGCGCGCGGCCATCAACTGCGTGATCACATCCTCGCAAGGCCGCTCGTCGTCGATCATCTTCTGGATGCCTCGAACCTGCCCCTCGATTCGCTTTAGCCTGTCGGAAACATCTTTCTTGGTCATTGCCATGAGCTAACCCCTCCCTGGCATTATAGCATACCCCGTTCCATGGTACCAAGGGTGCGGCTAGCGCGAACCCAGGCTGTTCAGGCCGAATCTTGCTCTGGCGGCATAGTCGCCATCGGGCTCCAACTCCAGCACGCGGCGCAATTCGGCGGCGGCAGCAGGAGCATCTCCCTCCTTCTCGTAAATGACGGCCAAATGGTAGTGGGCACCGGCGAGGTCGGGGCGGGCCGCCAGGGCGCGCTCCAAGGTGTGCCGCGCTTCGTACGATTGACCGTTCGCCCACAGCGCCCAACCCAGGACATCCATTGCTCCGGCATCGCCGGGCGCCAGCTCGGCGGCTTTCCGAGCCAGCGGCAACGCTCGGTCCAGTCTGATGGCGTGGTCCAGGTAGAAGGTGGCGACGTAAAGGAGGTAGGCGACGTTGTCGGGATCGATTTCCACCGCGAGATCGAGCATCCCGGCAGCCCGGCCGTAGTCGCGTTTCAGAGTAAGCGTGCGCGCCAGCTCTATACGAGCGGGAGCGCTTTGAGGATCAGCGACCAGGACGGTCTCGAATTCGGAGACGGCCTCCGGCAGACTGTTCTGGCTGCGCCGAAGCATGCCGAGGAAGTAGTGGCCCAGAGGGGCATCGGGGCGCAGCTGAACGTACCGCCGCAACAAGTAATCGGCGTCGGAGTAATTCCCCCGCAGCCAACTGGTGTATCCGAGATAGACGAATGACTCGGGGTAGTCCGGATTGGCCGCAACAGCCTTTTCAAACTGCTCGTGCGCCGAGCTCACCTCGCCGGCGTATAGGAGCGCGGCGCCAACGTAGGTTAAATCCTCGGCTGCCTCAACCCGGCCACTGTTTTGATCGCGAATGGCCGGCAGGATTCCGCGGGCTTCTTCGTCTAATCGCAGGTCCAACTCCTCCGCTTCAGGTCGATCCACCACAGCATCCGGCACAGCCCTAGAGGGCTCGCCAGATTGGGAAGAAGGCCCTACATCCCGCACCGGGATCGGGTCGATTGGAGAAGCAGGCAGCAGCCCTGCCAGCAAGATCACTACCACCAGCAAGATTCTCTGGGTCAATAGCAAAGATGGCTATCTCCAGCTAATCGGTTGATTCTTTGTCCCTCGGTCCCACAGGGTTCGCATCTACCATTTCATAACACATTCATCAGAGGACTTTTTCGGGAATTACTCTCGTTTACCCCACAGCCCACCGCCTCCCATTTCGAACGTAGATTACTATCGCGGCGGCCAGTTCGCCAATAGCCTATTCACCCCATTTTGCATAGGATGAGAGTCCTAATGGAAGGGGCACCAGTTGGTACAGTAAATGCAGGAGGAATGTGCGATGAACAACGCCCTCGGGTCGATTCAAGGCAGTCCAAGGCAGGAGTTGGGGACGACGCCGGTCACAGAATAAACCGCGATGATGGAAGAGGTAAGGGGGAGCTACGTTGAAGGACGCGAAGGAACGCGACGAAAGAGGCGACGAGCACCCGAGGAATGCCCATCGACGAATACGCGTGGTGGAAGTAAATGCGCCGGCCGAGCGAGGGCCGGAGGAGCCGCGCATCTCCTACATCGATTTGCGGTTGGACCCTTATGCCCCCCACGAGATGGCCGACCGGGCGCAAACCGTGGGCATCGCCAAGGCCAATCTGGATTTTCTGAGCACTTTTTCTCTGGCCATCCTGGCCGGGGCGTTCATCGGCCTGGGAACGGAATTCGCCACGGTGGTGGCCACGGCTACCGGCCTGGGTTACGGTTTGAATCGGTTCGCCATAGGCGTGGCGTTCTCGCTCGGACTGGTCCTGACGCTGGTGGCGGGAGCAGAGCTCTTCACCGGAAACACCTTGATCGTGATGACCTGGATGGGGCACAAGATAACGCTGCGCCAGATGCTTCGGAACTGGGTGATCGTTTACCTGGGCAACCTGGCCGGTTCCATTGTCACCGTCTTGCTCGTGTACTACTCCGGTCAGTGGTCCCTGGACGGCAACCAGGTCGGAGCAACGGCGGTGACCATAGCCAATGGGAAAGTCCAATTGGGATTTTGGGAGGCCCTGATCCGAGGCATCCTGGCCAACGCCCTGGTTTGTCTGGCCGTGTGGCTGACGTTTAGCGCCCGCACGACTTTTGACAAGATAGCCGCCATAACGTTTCCCATCGCCGCCTTCGTCGCCTCCAGTTTCGAGCATAGCGTGGCCAACATGTACTTCATCCCGATGGGCATCCTCCTGTCAGGAAACGGGCCGGTGCTGGAGGCGGCCGGCCTGACCACGGAGCAGGTGGCCAATCTCACCTGGTCTTCCTTCTTCTGGGCGAACCTGGTTCCGGTGACCATCGGAAACATAATCGGCGGAGCGGTGCTGGTGGGCGCCTTCTACTGGCTGATCTACCTCCGCACCACCACGGTCTTCGACCTCGCGCGCATGTTCAGCTTCCACCCGGTGCCTGGGCATCGTCCAGACGACAAGCCAAGATAGTGGAACCCGTGTTATGAGTGCGACTGGCACGCTAAGACAGTTTCGTCGTGCTTTTGTTAGGGAAGGATTTCGAAGACATCGCAATGCGAGGGACGGAACGCGCCAAAGTGGCGGTGATCAAGCGTCAAGACCTTGCGAATGTTCAGCCGTTCAGAGATCGCAACTATCGAAGCATCGACGACGCCCACCCTGGCATCCGCGTATGTCGCAACCACGTCCGCAGCCCTGGCCAAATCCGCTTTGGTCACGGCCTCCAGACGTAGCCCACCCTCGCCCGAAGCGATTGACCGCAGTAGTTTGATTTCCGCCTCTACACTCAGATACTTGTTGATCAAGTACGAAACCTCGGGAAGCACCAAAGCAGGGACGATAAGAACTTCACTCGTCTTAGCAACCAGTCTCACCACTTCCTTGTGATGCTTATCGTTTCTATCAGCCAAGGCGAATAGTGGCCCGGTGTCGACAATGATTGGCATCTTTACATCCAACCCTTTTCGCGGTTGGCATCCGCCTGCAATATCTCTTCTGCCCTCTCCGAAACGTCGCTGCGGCCGCTATTGCCAACAGCGATAAACGATATCTTCCCACGCTTTGCCCGCCTGTTCTTCAGGTATTCCCGCAGCGCCTCTTGGATAACATCGCTCACGCTATGGTTCTGATCTTCCGCTAACTGCCTGATTTCCAGCAGCAATCCTTCGTCTGCAACGATGGTTGTTCGCTTCATTCGCACCCCCTGATGTTAGCATCTACATTGATGATAGCATAAGCATCACTCAAGGGCAACAAGGTCGAAACATCAGGCTGGCTGCCAACATCGTTAGCTCCACACCTTCCGTTCTGCTATAATTCTTGGCGCCACATCAATGCGGGTCCCCTAGAAGGAGTCCGAGCGGTGTTTAGTTGGTGGAAATCGGCCGCCGTTGTGGTCTTTGTCCTGTTCTCGCTGTTCGTAGTGGGAGTGGGCATCTACGCGGATTGGATCTGGTTTGCCAGCCTGGGGCTAGAACAGGTCTTCCAGACGAGGCTGATAGCGAGCATCGCGCTCTTCGCAGCCGGCTTCGCGGTGTTTCTGGCGCTGTTCCTGGTGAACATACTCGTTGCCTCGCGCCTGGCCACGCGGCAAGAGACGCTGTGGGAGTTCATCGCCGGCATTGAGAGCAGGCGTCGAGAGCAAACCTTTTTGGTCAGCATGATCGCGGCCGGGGTGATCGGCGCTCTGGTGATGGCCTCGTCGACTTCACGTCGCTGGGATACGGTGCTGCCCTTCTTTAATGGCACTACCTTCGGCGCGGTCGACCCCCTCTTCAAACAAGACATATCCATGTACGTGTTCGTGCTGCCGTTCTACAACTACGTCCTCGACTGGCTGGTGGTGGCCGCGATCCTGATTGCCGGCGGCACGGCCATGGTGTACGGGGTAAAGTTACTGCTGCCACAATTGCCGGCCCAAACCGCCCCGGCAGAAAGAAGAGAGCCCATTCGCCTCAATCTGACCATCAACCGCCCGATCCGGATACACCTTTCAATCTTGGTGGCGGTGCTGGCGCTGCTGCTGGCCGCTCGCCATTGGCTCGATATCTACGGGCTGGTTTCATCCAGGAACCGTGCGATCTTCGGGGCCGACTTCACGGACGCCAATGTGAGGCTGCCGGGGCAGTGGATACTGGTGGGTCTGGCAGCGCTGGCGGCCATCCTGGTGCTGGCGAACATCTGGCGCCGGGACTACAAACTGGCCACGACGGGCGTCGCCATCTGGTTCGCGGGCTTGATTATCTTCTCCACCATTCTGCCGACGATGGTGCAGCGTTTCGTAGTCCAGCCGAGCGAGCTGGAGAAAGAAACCCCTTACATCGAGAGCCACATCAAGATGACCCGGGAGGCCTACGCCCTGGACCGCATCGACGAGGTGCAGCACCAGATCCAGGACGTTCCGACGGCACAGGAGGTGGAAAACAGTCCGAGCACCATCAGAAACATCAGGTTGTGGGATACGTCCCCCTTGCTGGATACCTACAATCAGATACAGAGCATTCGAGGCTACTACGATTTCGTCGACGTGGACATCGATCGCTACGTAGTGGACGGCGAGTACCGGCAGGTGATGACCTCTGTCAGGGAGCTTTCGCCGGAGAAGCTTCCGGCCCAGGCCCAGACCTGGGTCAACCGGCGCCTGCAGTTCACCCATGGCTACGGGGTGGCGATGAGCCCGGTCAACGAGGTTACTCCGGAAGGGCTGCCGACCCTTTTCATCCAGGACGTGCCGCCTCGCGGCAAGATCCCTGTGGAGCGCCCCGAGGTCTATTATGGCGAAAAGAATCCCGGCTACGTTATCGTCAACACCCAGACGCGGGAGTTCGACTACCCCAAGGGGGATGAGAACGTTTACAGCCAGTACCAGGCCAAGACCGGGGTGGGCATCGGGTCCTTCCTGAGCCGGCTGGTCTTCGCCTGGAACTTCCACGACGTCAACCTCATCCTTCCGGGCCCGATCACGGCCGATAGCAAGATACTGTACAACTTAAACATCAAGGAACGGGCGCAGAAGGTGGCACCGTTCCTCACCTTCGACCGCGACCCCTACGTAGTGGTCGCCGATGGCAAGCTGTACTGGATACAAGACGCTTACACCAGCACCGATCGCTACCCGTATTCGCAACCGTACTCGCCCGGGATGGGGCTCAACTACCTGCGCAACAGCGTGAAGGTGGTGACCGATGCTTACGATGGCTCGGTCAGGTTCTTCCTCGTCGACCCGGGCGATCCACTGGTGCAGACTTACGCCAGGATATTTCCCAGCTTGTTCACTCCTATGAGCCAGATGCCCGAGTCGCTGCGGCAACACATTCGCTATCCGGAGGATCTTTTTCGCATCCAGGCGGAGATGTACCGAACCTATCATATGAAGGATCCCAGGGTCTTCTACAACAAAGAGGACTCGTGGAGCATTCCCAACGAGATCTACCTGGATCGGCCGGTCGCGATCCAGCCCTACTACGTGATCATGCGGCTGCCCGGCGAGAGCAAAGAGGAGTTCGTGCAGATTCTCCCCTATACCCCGCCCAACAAGAACAACATGATCACCTGGTTGGCGGCTCGTTCAGACGGCCAGGAGTATGGGAAGCTGGTGGCCTACAAGTACCCCAAGGACAAGCTCATCTATGGGCCGATGCAAATCGAGGCTAGAATCGATCAAGACCCTCGCATTTCCGAGCAGCTCACCCTCTGGAACCAGTCCGGCTCGCGGGTCATTCGAGGCAACCTGCTGGTCATTCCCATTGGCCAATCGAATCTTTATGTCGAGCCCATCTATCTCCAATCGGAACAGGGCAAGCTGCCGGAACTGAAGCGCGTGGTCCTGGCGGTGGGGAACAAGGTGGTGATGGAGCCGACGGTGGCCGCGGGCCTGAGCGGCATATTCGGCGCCCAAACCGGCCAGAAGGCGCCGGTGGAGGAGAAACCAAGCGCCGAGGCTCCGGAGATACCACCGGGTCTCCAAGATCTAGTGAAGAGCCTCCAGCAGCAGTACGACAAAACCCAACAAGAGATGAAGTCGCTGCAAGACGACATCAAGCGATTGTCGGACGTGTTGAACCAGCAGCGATAGACAAACGGGGCAGGAGTGGGGTAGGGCAGTCCCACTTCGGTCGCCTTTCTCAGTCATTGGCTTTCTGTTTTGAGTGAGACATCTGTCAGCGCATAGCTTGCGCTGCGCCCGCCTTCCGGGTTGCGGACGAGAATGCCCCTTTCTACCAGCAGCAGAATGTCACGCCCGGCGGTGTCCTGGGAGCACTTAGCAAGCTTGGCGTATTTTGATGTCGTAAGATTGCCTTCGAAGCCATCGAGGAGACGATTAAGCACGAGACGCTGGCGCTCGTTGAGCGCGACACCGGCGAGAGCGTCCCAGAAGCGTGCTTTAGCGAGGACGGCGCCGAGGGTGGCTTGCGCCCCGTCGATGGCGCGGCCCAGACAGCCGAGAAACCATTCCATCCAGGGCGTGATGTCCACAGTTCCTTTCTGCGTCCGCTCAAGTATGTTGTAATAGGCGGCGCGGTCTTGCCGAATCTGCGCCGACATGCTGTAAAAGCGTTGCGGGCTGTTTTCGGAGCGCGCCAGAGCCATATCTGTGATGGTACGCGCGATGCGACCGTTGCCATCGTCGAACGGGTGGATGGTCACGAACCAGAGATGCGCCAGCCCTGCTTTTAAGACCGGATCAATGTCGTCGGCGTTTGCGTTGAACCAATCCAGAAAGGCCGCCATTTCCCCTTCGAGGCGTGCCGCCCTGGGGGCTTCGAAATGGACGCGTTCCCTGCCGAACGGGCCGGAAACGACCTCCATAGGACCGGTGCTGTCGTCACGCCAGAGCCCGACCCGGATTTTCTTCATACCGCTGTACCCCGTCGGAAACAGGGCCGCATGCCAAGAAAAGAGCCTTTCAGTGGTGAGCGGCTGGTCATAGTGGCGCGTGGCGTCGAGCATCATTTCGACGACGCCCTCGACACTGCGGTCTGCGGGCCTGAGTGCGCCAATGTCCATGCCGAGGCGGCGGGCAATCGAGGATCGGACCTGTTCCTCGTCCAGCTTCTCCCCCTCGATCTCGCTGCTTTTCAGCACGTCGGCAGTCAGGGTTTCCAGCACGGCCTCCTGTCGGAGGTTGAAGCCGAGGGCTTCCATGCGACCAATCAGCCGACCCTGCCAGTGTCGAGCGGCGGCGAGAGGCTCAGCGAGCCGCTCCAGGTCCCATTCAAAACGGGGCCAGTCCGAAAGCTCATGTATGTACATTCTCCGCACCTCATGCGGAGATTATAGCGGATAATCTCCGCATGAATCAAGTATTATTCGCACGCCATGCGGAGAGCATGGTTGATAATCTCCGCAACCGTGAAAATACATTGAGAGTGAGATGTAATTCTGGTCACGAGCACTGCGCCCGCGGCCAATTGGTCCAACTCAGGGACGCTCTACCAGCGCGGCCAGGCCCATGCCGCCGCCGATGCACATCGTCTCCAGTCCCCAGCGTGCCCGGCGGCGGCGCATCTCGGACAGAAGGGTGGTCATGATCCGGGCGCCGGTACAGGCTATCGGATGGCCCAGCGCGATTCCCGAACCGTTCACGTTTACGTTGCTGTAATCGGTGATTCCCAGCCCCTTGAGCACGCCCAGCGCCTGGGCGGCAAAGGCCTCGTTTAGCTCGATAAGATCGACGTCTTCAAGCCTGAGATTGGCTTTGCGCAATACCGCCTTCACCGCCGGCACCGGCCCCAGCCCCATCACCCGAGGATCGACTCCGGCCACCGCGACCTTGCGCAGGTATCCCAGCGGCTCCAACCCGTGCTTCGCCGCTTTTTCGGCCGACATCAAAACGCACACCGCGGCGGCGTCGTTCATACCGGAGGAATTGCCGGCCGTGACGGTTTTTCCGATCACCGGCTTCAACCTGGCCAGGGATTCCATAGTGGTGCCCGGCCGGGGATGCTCGTCCTGCTCAAACAAGACCACCTGCCCTTTGGGTCCGGGGACGGGAACGGAGATAATCTCATCCCGGAATTTGCCGGCGGCGATGGCAGCGCAGGCCTTCTGGTGGCTGCCGAGGGCGAAGCTGTCTTGCTCCTCGCGAGTGATGCCGTACTGTTCGGCGATGTTTTCGGCGGTGTAGATCATATTTGGGATCACGCCGAACAAATCGGTGGACACCCGAGAGACGGCTCTCTCCCAGCGATCGTAGAAGGTCTGGTTGCCGAGGCGGATGCCCCAGCGCGCACCCATGACGTAGTATTCGCCCTGGCTCATCGTCTCGACGCCACCGGCCAGCATTACGTCGGCGTTTTCGCTTTGTATCTCCATCATAGCGTTTACGATGGCCTGCAGCCCCGAGCCGCACTGCCGGTCGAGACTGTACGCCGGGACCTCGATAGGCAGTCCGGCCTTGAGCGAAGCCATTCGCGCTATGTTGGGGGTCTCGCCGTTGACCAGGCAATGTCCCATGATGATGCCGTCGACGATGGCGGGATCGATCCCGGTTCGGCCGACGGCCTCTTTCATCACCAGAGCCGCCAGGTCCTCGGGAGGGATGTCGCGCAAAGTGCCGCCGAATCGGCCCACCGGCGTCCTCACCGCACCCACGATCACAACTTCTCTAAGGCTGCTCATAGGTTACCTCCTAACTTTCTGCCCGATGGCCCGAAAGCCAGGATACACTATAACGCTAATGCTCTTGCGATTGCAAGAGTTATGGCGTGCTGCTCGGCACGGGCTGGGGCCCCCTGGCCATTATCCTCTGCACCGCCTGTCTGGCATCGTCGATAGGCAAGGCCAGACCGATACCGGAAAAAGTTCCGGTGGGGGAAACGATCGAGGTGTTAATTCCGATCACTTCTCCGGCGGAGTTGAACAACGGCCCGCCGGAATTGCCGGGATTCAGGGCCGCATCGATCTGAATGGCATTCGGAATCGTCGGCGCGCCCTCGGAAACGGCCGAAGATTCTACCAATCTTCCGATGCCACTGATAACACCCACCGTCAAAGAAGAGTCCAAGCCAAATGGGTTGCCGATAGCGATCACCTTCTGCCCAACCCTAAGGTTGGACGACGATCCCAGCGTCACGACGCCGTGATTTTCGCCTATTGAGACCTGGAGAACGGCGACATCAATTGTCGCGTCACCGCCAATGACTTTGGCGGGCACTTCGGTCCCGTCCGAGAGAAACACTGTGATTGACCTGCTACCTTCTATGACGTGATTG
>JAMDCE010000072.1 GCA_023489135.1 Chloroflexota bacterium | reverse complement strand
AGACCAAGAGCATTTCAGCGTCGCTGTTCGGGACCTGGCTCCTGCAAGGGCACGATCTCTACCAAGCCTGCCGCAAAGTTCTAACCACGCCGCTTCCAACTCCCGAGCCAAAAGTCTGAACTCTTACGATTCCCCGATACTATTGCGCTCCAGCGATTGTAGGGACTATAATAGGGTTGAGAGACATTTTAGTAATTGCTCAATTGATCCAGGAGCAAGATATGGCACAAGAAGAAAGTCCCGTTCGCGCGTCGGCAGTACCCGCTCCTGCCGCACCGTCAAGAGAACGCTGCGAAGTCCATGGCCTCGATCTGCAGAAGGTGGGTCGTGGCAGGGCATTGCTCTTGAATGACGAAGTGTACTTCGATCTTGCCGAGACTTTTCGCATGTTGGCCGACTCCAGCCGGGCCAAAATCGTCTATAGCCTGCTTCACCAAGAGCTCTGTACCTGCGATATGGCCGCGATTGTTGGTCTCTCGGAATCGGCCGTCTCGCAACACTTAAGAGGGCTGCGTATGCTGCGCGTCGTCAAGAGTCGCCGCGAGGGCAAGCAAGTCTTCCACTCGCTGGACGATTCTCACGTGAGAATTCTCCTCAACGTCGCGCTGAACCATTCCAAGCACAGCCGTCCCAGAGAGGATTCACCCCAATCTGACGAAATCGAACGAATGATGTCGGAGTGAGATGGACACGAGAACCGTCGACATAAGCATTGACCTATCACATTGCGAAGACTGTGAGCTCTGCATCGAACGAGTTCGAGACTCCCTCAGCCAGCTCAAAGGTGTGGACGCAGTGGAAGTCAATTCCGGCGCCTGCAACCTTACGCTGTCCTACGACCCGGATGTAGCCTCGCTCTCCCGGCTGCAAGACGTGGCCCAAAACATCGGCGTCGGCATCAGCCGCCGATTCGCCCACGAGACTATTGCCATCTCTGACATGGACTGCGCGGACTGTGCTGCCAGTCTGGAGCGGGCAGTGGCAAAGATGCCCGGAGTGGCCCACGTCGACGTCAACTTCGCGCTCGCCAGAATGTCGGTCGAGTACGAGCCGGCCCTTACCTCGCACGGCGACATTCTCTCGTCAATTCGCGCGCTTGGCTACGAAGTGGCCGATCTCGACCAGACGACGAAGACCACCTCCTTTTTCCGCATTTCCGGGCTTCATTGCGCCGACTGCGCGGCCTCAGTAGAACGCAACGTTACTTCACTGCCCGGGGTATTCGAAGCCAAAGTGAACTTCGGCCAGGCGAGGCTCACTGTCCGGCACCGAGCGGATGTCACCGCCAAGAGGATAATCGAGGTAGTTGAGAGAAGCGGCTATGGTGCGACCCTGGAAAGCGAAGGCGGGGCGGAACCCGCCCGGTCTTTCTGGCGCGCCAACAGATGGGCCGTCTTCACTACTGCCTCGGGGGCTGTGCTGCTGGCAGGAATTGTAGCGTCGTTGACCATCCGGACAGACCTAGTGGTGATACCTTTGTTCGCCCTAGCAATCATACTTGGCGGATTTCGTGCCGCTCGCAGTGGTATCTTCGGGCTGATAGCCAGCAAATCGATGGATATGAATCTCCTTATGACGGTGGCGGTGATCGGTGCCGCGGCCATCGGCCAATGGGCCGAAGGCGCCGTGGTCGTCTTCCTTTTCTCGCTGGGCAATACGCTGGAATCATACACGCTCGACCGTGCGCGCAAAGCTATCGCCGAGTTGATGAGCGTATCGCCAAACTACGCCAAGATACGGCGAGACGGCCGGGAAATGGTCCTGTCCGTGGAGCAAATCGGCGTCGGAGAGATTACCCTGGTGCGCCCGGGGGAGAGAATCCCCATGGATGGGAGGGTCAGCTTCGGCAGCTCCACTGTAAGCCAGGCACCTATAACCGGCGAGTCCATGCCGGTTGACAAGTCCGCGGGAGACGAGGTTTACGCGGGATCGATCAACGAAAGGGGTTACCTGGAGATAGAGGTAACCAAGCCTTATCGGGAGAACATGATCTCAAAGATCATTCAACTCGTGGAAGAAGCCCAGGCCGAAAGGGCGCCGTCGCAGCGGTTCGTCGATAGGTTTGCCCGCTACTACACGCCTGCGGTGCTGCTCCTCTCCGCCGCGATCGCCGTTCTCCCCTGGTTGATCCTGGGTGAACCGTTTCAACCCTGGATTTATCGCGCCCTGGTTCTACTGGTCATCTCCTGTCCCTGCGCTCTGGTCATATCTACCCCTGTCTCCATAGTCTCCGGCATTGCGCGGGCTGCGCGGGAGGGAGTGCTCATCAAAGGGGGCGCCCATTTGGAGGCCGCGGGCCGGATCAAGGTGGTGGCGTTCGACAAGACGGGTACGCTCACCCTGGGCAAACCCAGGGTCGCCGAGGTGGTCTCGCTCGGTCGCCTGGACGAGGAGGAACTGATTAATCTTACGGCGTCCATCGAAGCGCGTTCAGAACACCCTCTGGCGGCGGCGATCGTGCGACGGGCCAAGCACAGTACCCTGGACATTCGGAACGTGGAGGATTTCGAGCCACTCACCGGGAAAGGGGTCAAGGCCAGGCTCGATGGGGAGACGTATTACGTAGGCAGCCCGAACCTTTTTCAGAGCCTCGGAGCCGATTTTTCTGTCATAAGAGATACCCTGGGGCGATGGGACGACGACGGCAAGACAGCGCTGATCGTAGGCACCGAAAAGGAGGTGCTCGGAGCCATGGCCGTGGGTGATCAGCTTCGCGAGGAAGCTGCCGAGGTGATCCGGGAACTCCGTCACCTGGGCATCGCGAGAATCGTGATGCTGACTGGTGATAGCCACGCTGTAGCCAGATCCATTGCCGCTGAATTGGGCATCGACGAGGTCAAAGCGCAATTGCTTCCCGAGCAGAAGGTTAGCGCCATCAAAGAACTCCTGGCGGAATACGGCCAGGTTGCGATGGTGGGAGATGGGGTGAACGATGCTCCCGCCCTGGCCTCAGCCACCGTTGGCATTGCCATGGGCGTGGCAGGGACGGACGCCGCGCTGGAAACCGCCGACATAGCCTTGATGGCCGACGACTTGCGGAAGGTTCCCTACGCCGTTGGACTCAGTCGAAGGACCCTCGCGACGGTACGGCAGAACATCGCTCTATCGCTTGCGATCAAGATAGCTTTTCTGGTTGCCACGTTCCCCGGCTGGATAACCCTGTGGCTTGCCATCCTGGCCGACATGGGCGCATCTTTGTTGGTGACCCTCAACGGCATGAGTATCTTGCGGCACAAGGATCGAGCTCACACGGCTTGTGCCGAAGAGTGCGGTTGCTCCCCAGCGGCGCACCTGTCCGGCGAGAATCATACCAGCTGAAATACGGCACCGGCGCGGTCGCGCTAGGGCAAATCGAACTGAAGAAGATTGAACTTCTTCATCAGCCCGATGAGCTTGTCGGAGTAAGCTGGGTCCGTGGCGTACCCTGCGCGATGGATCTCTCGCGCAAAAGCGATGGAATCCCCCGCGCTTTTCAGAGCCAACGCATAGCGAGCATTCTCTACGAAGAACTTGCCGTGGTCGACGAAGGAATCGGCCATGCTCTTATAGGCCCGGAAGGGCGCGTTTACGGTGACGTTCTGCCCGTTGATGACCTCCCAGGTGTTCATCCAGACAACCCCTGCGGTTCCCCCCTTGCCGGTAGCCTTGATGCCGAAGTAGTTATTGGCGGTCTTGCTCAAGCCACTTTTCCCCCAATCAGATTCCAACATTGCCTGGGCAATGGTCACTGAAGCCGGCACTCCGGTCTCGCGTTCGGAAGCCTGAGCGGCCGGCGCGGCCGCGGCAATGAACTGCTCTTCGAAGGTCAGCTGTTTTCGTGGTGTCGGCGATGGAGTGGGAGTATCCTTTTCCCTTTCTCCAGAACGAGCCGCCAGCACGGGGCGGGCATCTTGAGGCGCCACATCGGGCACAGTCGGCGGAGGTGTGGCAGGATTAGCTAACCCCGCCGCCGCAACCGCGTTTGGAGGAGCGGCCCACAGGTTTTCCCAGCCAGTGTCGCTTTGGCCAAGCAGAGGATCGGCATCAAATTGCAAAGACTCAGGCACTTCTTCGAGAAATTCCGGCACCGGAGTCCCTATCTGTTGCGGAAGAGCAAAATAGACAACCGAGGCGGTCGCTGATATGCCGACCAGCAGCGCCGCGGAAATAATGGCGCAAAGAGGATGCGCCGTCCTAAGCTGTGAGGCTTTCTCAAGAGTGCGGTATCCGAATCCATTTGTCTCTGCCTTTAGCCCCCTGATGGCACGGGCTGCCCGTCCCAGCGCCTCCCATACCTTCCCACGAGAAGTAGAGAGCAGATGACCCTTCCCCAAAACCAACCTCCTGTGGCACGCACTTCCGGCAAGGTCTCGGTCAAGAGGAATGACAGATCAGAAGACAATCTACACCTACGTCAAGCGTAGGGGCCAATGGCTCGTTGCCTTCGTTCTGTTCCCAGTGGATGGCTATCCTCAAAGAACAGAAGATTCGAACTGCCGAACCAGACAAGCCCTGGAGAAGCGCAGTGTATTCCAGCCGTTGATTTTCGTCGATGCTAATCTGGTGCGTGGTCTGGGTGCCTTTTGGGCAAAGCTTTGCCCCCACCCTCGTCCTGTCGGCGCACCAGCCATCTGGACCTGCGGCAAGAACAATCCACGTGCGCGCCACAGGCGTTGTGGGGATTATACACTTCTGAGGATTTTGTGCAAGAAGCAGACGCTCAAAGGGGAAATTGCCTGCGTGGAGAGGGACCCTGCTTGTGAGCTCGCTAGTAGTCCGCCGCTCGGTCCCATGGTGGGGGCGTTCAATTGAACGCCCCTACGTGCCTTGGTTCGTAGCTAAATCCGTGCGCAAACCGCTCTACGTCCTGGGACTAGGCGGCCTTTTCTCCGTTGAGCATTCTCTGACCGTTTCGTGTGCCCGCTCTACCGTACTCCTTGGCTTTTTCCGCAAACTCCCTCAGCTTCGCGTCCACCAGGTAGCTTACCGTTCCCTTGGGATAAGTACCGTCGGCTTTCATCTCTCCCGCCGGCACACCGGTAAGCAGCTCAATACCCTCCTCGATCGTGTCGATGGCCCAGATATGGAACCGACCCTCTCGCACTGCTTCCACCACTTCTTCTTTCAACATCAGATTGTCCACATTCCTGCTGGGGATCAGGACCCCTTGCTGGCCGGTGAGCCCTTTGATCTTACACACGTCGAAGAAGCCTTCGATCTTTCTGGTTACCCCACCCACGGGCTGAATCTCGCCTTTCTGGTTCACTGAGCCCGTCACCGCTATCGACTGATTCAAGGATAGACCCGAGAGACTGGATATGAGGGCGTAAAGCTCGGTACTCGAAGCGCTATCGCCTTCCACCTCATCGTATTGCTGCTCGAAGGTAATGCTGCCGGAAAGAACGAGCGGCTTATCCTGTCCGTACTTACCTGCGAGGTAGTGCGTCAGAATGAGGAACCCCTTGGTGTGGATCGGCCCGCTCATCTTCGTCTCGCGCTCTATGTTGACCACACCGCCGCTGCCGAGGAAGGTGCGAGCCGTTATCTTCACCGGCCGGCCGAAGTAATAGTCGCCCACATTCAATACCGAGAGCCCGTTCACCTGAGCGTCGGCCATCCCTTCGATATCCATTATCAGCGTCCCCTCGGCAATCAAGTCCTGTATCTTCTCCTCAACCAGATTGGATCGGTACACCTTTTGATCAATGGCCTCTTGGACGTGCTTGGCCGTTACTTGTTGAGCGTTATCCTTTGAGGCCCAAAACGCTGCCTCGTTGACAATGTCGGCTACTTCCAGAAACTTCGTCGAAAGACGATCCTGGTTCTCCAGCAACCGTGAGCCATACTCCACGATCTTCGCCACAGCCGTCCGGTCAAAGGGCTTCAGCCCCATCTCTCGGACCTGCGCGCTAACGAATGCCGCGTATTTCTGCACGTGCTCGTCGGTGCGATACATCTCGGTATCGAAATCAGCCTTCACCTTGAACAGCTTGCGGAAATCCTCGTCAAGTGAATAGAGGATGTGGTAGATGTAGGAACTGCCAACCATTATCACTTTCACGTTCAGAGGAACCGGCTCAGGCTTCAGACTGGCCGAGGGGAAGGCGCTGTACTGCTCTCCAATATTCTCGATCCGGATCTCTCTTGAGCGGAGGGCACGCTTAAGGGTATCCCAGGAAAGCACACTGGTTAGAAGGTCGCGGGCCTGCAGCACCAGATAACCACCGTTGGCGCGATGGAGAGCGCCCGGTTTGATCATGTTGAAATCGGTAGTGATAGCCCCTAACCTGGCCCGGTAGTCTATTCTCCCGATCAGGTTGTAGTAAGTGGGATGGTTCTCGATTACCACCGGTGCGCCGGGCGTAAGGGCGTTGTTCACCAGCACGTTTACTCTGTAGCGATCGAATTTCCCGTCCACCGGGACGTGATCCAGACCCGGAATCGCTACCGTTTCCTTCTCTCCGCCTCGGAACGCATCTATGTTCTCGATGATATCCTCCTGGACTTTTCCCAGGTACTCCTCCACCTCCGTAAACTGCTGATAACGCTCCTTCAAATCGTCCAGAAGGTGTCCCACGGCGAAAAGCGCGACTTCTTTGTCCAGATCACGAACCTTCTCGGTGGCCTCTTTCTCGATTTTCCTGGATTTGGCTAGGGCCTGCCGAATCTCCTCTTGAAGCTGGTCGCTCCGCTCTTTGATTACCTTCTTGACGTCTTCCGGGAGCGCTTCGAATTCCTCGCGGCTGAGCGGCTTCCCTTGAAGAACCGGCACGGTCACGATCCCTATGGGAGTAGCTTCGATGGCCAATCCCTGCTTCTGAGCGTGCTCTTGTAGCTCGTTTGACAACTCCTCGCGCCTGGCCTGCAAATCCTTCAGCACTTGCCCTTTGCGCTGCTCGTAATTCTCGCTCTCGAAAGCTCGTGGAATCTCTCGTTTGCAGGCTTCCACCAGTTCGTCCATGTCTTTTGCCAGGCTACTCCCCTCTCCGGCAGGAAGATTAATCGCTTCCGGACGGTATGGGTCCGAGAAGTTATACACGTAGCACCAATCATCAGGAACCGGTTCGAGGGCAGCGTACTTCTTTAGATAGGTCTTCACCGTGGTATTCTTGCCCGTCCCCGTGGCTCCGGCGGCGTAAATGTTGTAGCCATTCGTTCTTATCTCGAGTCCAAACTCGATGGCGTTTACCGCCCTATCCTGTCCGGTGGTCCCAACTAGAGGTGCAACCTCGTCGGTTGTGTCGAACGGCAGATCATTGGGGTCCACGGAGCGACGGAGTTGATCAACGCCAAGCTCCAGTGAACGTGTGCTCTTCGACATGGTAGTCCCCCCCTCAAAGTTCAGCTCGCCAGGTACCCCTCAACGGCCGGATGTGAAAAATACTTCTTGCCTTCCACCGCAAGTGTTATGCCAGCCGGTCTAGCCAAGAGCACCGAGGCAAAGGACCTGCGTCCCGGAACTGTCGGGACCATCGTACGGCCTTCTTGATGCCCGTATGAGGGAACGGCAGATTGACATAGTATAACCGCGATAGTAACATAGTCCTGCCAGCGACCAGAGCGTATGAACGGTCTATTGCCATTCGCTGCCGCGAGACCGGTGGCGGGGAGAGGGTAGGTGGCAGCGGAATCCAGCCGACCGAACATCATTCATTTTGACCCCGAGCGTCGCAGCTTCGACGACCCCAACCTCGAGCAGCTCTTCCGGGACGTAAGCCGCAGCGTCAAGGAGCTAAAGCGGAAGAACCAAGGTCTCGAGGAAGAAAACGCAGGGCTCCTGGCCGCCCTCGGAGAAGCTAACGAGCGGATAGAACGTCTCGAGCGTTGCATTGCGGCCACCCCGCGCGCCACTCCCGGTTCACTTCACGAGGTAGACCACCTGCTCTTACGGGCGGAGGCTGCCGATCTCACCAGAAAAATGGCCATGGCACCGAACGACGTCGCGTTCGACGAGGCTATCAGCGTATCCCTGGAATTCCAGAAAGCGGCCGTTTCACTGCTGGAGGACGCGCTTCAGGCCATGCAGGCTAGGCGTCTTGGAATTGGCGAGGGAGCTGGCCGACCACTTGCAGAAACCGTGCGCTCCATTTCTTCCCAGTTGGCGGATCAAGACGACATTGACCACCAGTCGAGACCTGTGGCGCTGAACGAGGGACGGCGAGACCTCTCGCCAACGGACGAAGAGCCGACGATATTGACTGCCAACCCAGTGCCCATTGAGCTGATTGCATCAACATTTCGCAACTTCGCAACGCTCACCGGATTTCACAAGGCGATACGCGCACTACCCGGAGTCGTAAACGTCAGGGCCCTTGAGTTTGACAAGGGGAAATTGCGTTTGGCGGTCGACTACTCAGGCGGTGCTCCACTTGCCGGAGAGCTGGCAGAGCTTTCTCAATTCAGCTTGCGGTTTGTAGCAGTTGAGGAGAACAGTATAGAAGTCGTCTTCGACCAAGACAACCTGATGAAGGGACACAAGGCGAACCGGGACCGAGCTAGGTAGGAACGCGGCACGCTGCTTGTCCACGGCGGTCGAGGTACCGGTGCGGCCGCGGTGCCGAGCGACCCGGCGCCGCACGTTTCACCGGACCATTCGGGACCGACGTTCTGCGGGCAAGGGAGCCCTGCGCAAGTAGGAGGATCTGCGGCATTGGAAGCTGTTACCGTCGTCATCGCCGGCGAGGATGAGGAAGCATCCTATCTGCTGCGTCTTGTGCTGCAACAGGAGATGGGCATCTCCACGCTGGCTTGTGCCCGAAGTGGCAGGGAACTGGCCGGCTTACTCCTCGACCTCTCTCCCGACGTCGTGTTGCTGGAGTTGAACTCCCCCGGGCCGGGCATGACCGCCGCAATCAAGGACGCAAAACGGCTGGGAAATCGAGCCGGTTTTGTGGGTTTGCAGGGAGAGGGAGACGGAGACGCGACGCTCGTTCGAGAGGTGGATGCCCTTCTGGACCTACGGGACGCCTTGGACCGGCTCCCCGCTCTTATCCGAGATGTTGGCAGGTCTAGACTCGCTACCCAACGAGTTTCACACGCTGGCCCTGGATCGTCCAACCGCGAAACCCAGCAAAACTCCACCCTAAACATTGCCGAACTGGAAAAGGGCCGCCGTGAGTTGGAGGTCAGGCTAGATCTCATTCAGCTCTGGCTGCAGGGCCAGGACGATTCCCTGGAGTTTCGACCAGAAAAAGCCTCGACAGAAGTCCAAGAGGTAATCCCAACCGGCGAAGGGAGGCATCCTTCTTACATCCTCTCAGTCGACGGCTTTTTCAATGCCCAGCACAAGGTTACAGTCGGGGGATCGGAGGGAACCCTTCACCCCCATTCCTGGCGGGTGAACGTGAAGTTGCGGCAGGGATCCCTTGGCGAAGATCACCTGCTACTAGGTTTTGGCGATGCGAAGCAAATCCTGCGCAGCGAGCTGTCGACGTTCGATGGGAAGATCCTCAACGTGCTTCCCCAGTTCTCGAAGATTCCTCCTACTACCGAGAACATCGCCGCCTTGTTGTATCAAAACCTACATTCAGTCACCTCCGAAACAGATGCGCAAGTCGACTCGGTTACAGTGTGGGAAACCCCGGTCAATGCCGTGATCTACTCCGAGGAGCGACTGTGAAAACGCTCCTGTGGCACCTGCTAGCCACTTGCCTGGTGGTCGGCGCTGCTTTCGTCGCCTATCGCGCCACGCTCTACCCCGCATCGGAGATGGTGAAATACCCATGGGGCTCGGATACGTGGGGGCACCTTATCAAAGTGGAGTTCCTACGAGATGAAATCGCCCGGGGCGTTCTTTTCCCCAACGTTTTCCCCGACTGGTACGCCGGCGTCCAGCTATTTCGCTACTATGCGCCGCTCCCCTACTACGCGATGCTATTGTTCTCGAGTGTGTTCAAGGACGTTTTCCTGGCTTCTAGCTGGTTTATTTTTGCCTGCGCCGTGCTTGGAGGTACATCCTTTCTCCTATACCGACCGTGGGTCGGACTGATTCCCTCGACGATGGGTGGAATCCTCTACGCTTTGATCCCTGATAACGTGAGAGTTGCATTCGCGGAAGGGAATCTACCTCGAGTCCTCGCCACGGCGTTGTTACCTATCACCTTCTTCTTCGTCCTGAAGACGATGGATCCCTCGACGAACCGCAGAATTCACGTGGTAGCCCTGGCACTCATGATATCCCTGGTTGTTCTCTCCCACGCTATGATGGCAGCCATTTTCGTGGTTTCGCTAGCCCTTTTCTGCGCTACATATTGGCTGCTGGGCGGCAGCCACCGACAGGGCTTGTCCCAGGCGACGTCGGGTCTCCTGGGTGGATTGCTCCTGTCAGGCTGGTGGTTGCTGCCAAGCCTAACCGGAGGAATTACCGAGCTAAACCAATCGGCCGTCAGCGAGGCCCTGGCCGACTTCCCGCTCTCAACTTCCTTCAACCCTTCAATACGTCTGGAGTCACCGGAGCAGTTCTACATGGGAATGGGACTGGGCCTGGGCGCCTTGATCGGAATTGTAAGCTGGCGGCGCCTCAGCCCCTTATCCCGCGCGGCCGTCCTGGCCGGCGGCGCCACCACATTGGTCACCACGACCTTCTTCAACCCGGTATTCAACTCATTGCCTATGCACTACTTGTTCTGGCCGATACGCTTCTCCAGCTTCGCCAGCTTCGCTTTGCTCTTTGCTTTGCTCTCTTTGTGGAAACTGGCCGCTCGTCGACTCAAACTCGCTCTTCTCGTGGTTCTACTGGTAACTCTCGTCGATTTCTCAGGGTCGCTGCGGCTCATGCATCTCCAGGAAGCAGATGAGACCATCATCGCCTCCTCACGGATACTTCAGCAGCTACCAGGCTGGCGGGTTGCCACGGCCGATTTGAGCCGGCTGGGCTCCTCCCCCTCCTACTGGCTCTCGTTCCTGGGAGGCAGAGAACAACTCTATGGTTGGGGTTATCAGGGCGCTAGAACCGCTACCAATGTGTCCGCGATCAACTACGCCATGGACCACGGTCACTTTGACTACGCCGTCGACCGGCTGGAAGAGCTTGGCGTCGACGACATAGTAGTTCTTAGCGATATTATGTCAAGCCCTGGCTTCGACCGCAGACTGGAACAGGCCGGCTACCGGTCCGTCCAACGAGATCACCGCTTGACGCTCTACCACAAAGATGGACAGCCCCGTGCCTTCAAGGTGGAATACGATATATTGGGAATAGGAAGAGGAGCGCAAAACCTGGCTTTTCTGTTCCCCAAGATCAGGCTGGGTCCCTCGCCGAACGTAGATGACTACGATCAGGCATATCTTTCCAGGTTCAAAGCCCTCGTCCTCTCTCGCTTCTCCTGGCGAGACATGGGCAAGGCCGAGACCGCCGTTGCCGAGTTCGCGCGCCGAGGAGGCAGGGTGTTGGTGGACCTCACTGGCTCTCCGATAGACGTGTTCTCGCGGGGGCCGAAGTTCATGGGGGTCTACGGCGAGCCGATCCAGATGATTGGCCGGGCCTCGACGATAAGAAACGGAGAGACAGCGGAGCTGTTGCCTTTCAGCTCCGAGGATGGGATCTGGCAAGCGATTACTCCGCAGGGACTCGACCGGGAAGTCATAACCTTTGACTACTACGGCCAGATAGGCGTCGCGTTGGGTTACAAGGACTTTGGTGGCGGTCGGGTGTGGTTTACCGGATTGAACCTGCCGTTTCACGCGCTCTTGACCGGGGATCCGGCGGCCGTGCAGCTACTCGAGGAGGCTCTAGAGAGCCGTGCCGGAGAGCTTCCGGAACGTCGTGAGATCAAGCTTCAAGATTACCTGGCGAGTAATGATGGTTATTCATTTGGTTTCAGCTCGGACGCCGCGGGAGAGATCGTGGTCCCGGTCGCCGCTCACGAAGGTGCTATGGTATCCCTCGACGGCAGAGTCGTCAAGCCCACGATCGTCGATAACCTGGTCGCGTTTCATAGCCCGGCCGGGCGGCACACCGTGCGAGTCTACTTCGAGAAGACCGGCATCTACATTCTCGGGATGGGCTCGACCGTTCTTTCCCTGGTGATATTGGTCGCGTATGTCGCTAACCTGCCGAAGGGTCTGTCGCGTCTGAAGAAGAGGAGGGTTTTCCAACATGCAAAGGCTGCGGTTGCTTAGCATCCTGCTCGCCGCCGTGCTGTCCTTGCTTGCCATCAACGTGGCGCTTGCCGCCGAGCCCATCGCCATCGACGGCAGATTCAATGATTGGAGCGGACGAGAGCACATCACGGACAAGTCTGGCGATGGCGCCTCTAGGAAGGATATCCACTACTTCTACTGGGGAACCAACGATAATGACCCCAATCTCTACTTCATGATCGAACGGTACAGCGCGGGAGACGAGCGCGACGATGATTCGGGACACAATGACAAGAAAGCTGACAAGGATCGGGAAGACGAGAGAGGAAATGCCGAGAAGGTAGAATATAGGGTATACATCGACACCAACGACGATGGCAATTTCGGCTCAGATGTAGACCGTCTGGTCGAGATCCAATACAATCCGAACCAAAACAACAGCAACGTCCAGGTTGACGTTTCCCGGCCCAACGGTAAAAAAATCAGCCACCGTGTGGGCAACTGGGGGCAATCGATCAAGGATGGAGCTCTGAAAGTCGAGGCAGGGGCACCATTCGCCGACCTGGGCATCGTGGCCCACCAGACCGTTAGAATGTACGTGGTAGCCGACGAAAGGGATCGGGCGCCCGATAGCGGCGACATCCAACTCTCTCCTATTCCCATACTGGACTACCCGTTGCTGGCGACGATAGTGCTCGGCGCCATCGCATTAGTCTGGTGGAAGAGAGGAAGGTTCGAGTGGCGGACCTCCTGATATCCGTCCCGGCCATCGGCATCTGGATCGCCGTATTGACGTTCTTTCGCGTCTATCGGGTGTGGCTGCCCTTCTACATCCTGGGTGTGGTGGGACTCGCGGCCGTAATCATCTACCTCGGACGTTCGATCATCCCCTTGGAGTTGTGGCTTAAGACTTACACCGGCTTGAATGTTTACTACATCGCCAATGCCATCGGCGTGCCTACTGAGCTGTTTGAAGGGGTACCCGGCGCTCTCCTGGTTCTTGTCATTTCCCAGCAAATAGGATGGACGGTAGTTCACATAGACATCGAGTGTTCCGGGCTACTCGAAACGGCCGCGCTCGTCGGACTACTTGCCTTCTACCCCGGGTGGCCCATCGGAAAGAAGGCTGTTTTGGTCATGATCGGGCTGGCCGCGACCTACCTTGCCAACATCATTCGGATTCTCACGATCGTGGCGATCTTGCATTGGGGTGGCAAGGACACTCTGTTTATGACCCACACCATCATAGCCCGGGGGCTTTTCTTCGGGATCGTCATTTTCGTCTACTGGTACATATTTACCCAACAAACGATACGCACAATTCGAGAAAACCTTAGACGAGGAGCCGCGGGATGACCAACTCTCTTCTAACTTTCGTGGTCTTCTGGGGCATCTGGCTCCTGGTGCCCATACTGGTCGATGGCGCAACGTCACTCGCCTATCTGATCGGCGCCTGGCGTGGCGTACGCAATGCCAACAAGAACAAGCGGTTTACTTCCGACTACTTCTTCCCTCCCATCGTTACCATCATCGTACCCGTCTACAATGGACAGCGCAGTCTCGGGGCGTGCCTGCGATCCATCAGAGATCAGTCCTATCCTCAAGAATGCCTGCAGGTCATCGTCGTGAACAACCAGAGCACCGACGAGAGTTTCAGCGTCTTCGGCGCGGAACAAGGCGAGCCGTTCGGGGGCACCATGGCCTGGGTGGACACGACCAAGAAGGGCAAGGTTTGGGCCCTGAACACCGGGATTCATCTAGCGCACGGAACCATCATTATGAACGTGGACTGTGACACGGTCCTGCATCCCAACGCCATCTTGAATATGGCCAAAGCTTTTGAGGCCCAGCCCGACCTGGCTGCCGCCACGGGCGCAATTCAAGTAGAGGCGCGGCACGCCGTGCCCCTACCGCCCTGGAAGGCTATCTGGGCCGACTGCGAAGCGATGGAGTACATCGAGGCCTTCCAAATCGGCCGTCAGTATCAGTCGGCCACCAATAGCCTTTTCACCCTGGCCGGGGCTTTTTCCGCTTTCAGGCGCGAGGTTCTGCTGCAAACCTTCCTCTACGACCAGCAGACTGTTTCCGAGGACACCAAAATGACCCTCGACGTGCGCCGCAGCCTTCCTTCGGAAGACATGAGAATCGGGTGTGTGGCCGACGCGGTTGCCTTCGTCGAGCCCACCCTCTCCATTTCTCGATTGTATGCTCAACGAGTCCGGTGGCAGCGAGGGCAACTGGAAGTCGCGGCGCTGCAGCCCCGGCTCAGCACCAGGGACCTCTTACGCATCAACGGGCTATCCATCACCAGAACCTTGATTATCGATCACACGCTGGCATTCCCCAGGCTGGTATGGACCTTTCTCCTGCCTTTGCTCTACTTCTTCGGCTATCCCCTTCCCTTAGTAGCCAATGCCACTATCGGCATGTACGCCTTCTACGCCGTCATAGAGTCCTTCTCTATACTCACCTGCTACATGCTGGGAGATCGAGACGTCAAGCGGCGAGTTAGGGAGAAATGGTATCTCTGGGTCTTCTTGCCGGCCTATCGCTTTGCCCTGTTCTGGTTCAGGTTCGGCGGGTTCCTGAACGTGCTGACCGATGAGGCCCAGTGGCGAGTCACCGATCCCTGGCAAGAGACCCGCGCAGGACTGAACGATCTGACGATCAGGATCAAGTCCCTCAGGTAGTGCAGTTGCCCGTCCGCTTTGGAATGTGCTAGAATAATCGCGCCGGGACAAACTGAAGAACACTTACGAGGGAATGGCAAATGGCAAGCAAATCCGCGACAGTAGACGCTGGTCTGAGCAAGGCAGGCAGCGATCAGTCTTCCAGTACGTTTTCTCCATGCATCGTCGCCTGTCCACTTCACACGGATGTCCAGGGTTACGTGAGCCTCATTGCGCAGGGCAAGTTCTCCGAGGCCCTGGCTTTGGTACGAGAGACAAATCCGCTGGCCAGGAGCCTAGGTAGGATTTGCGCCCACCCCTGTGAAACCAAGTGCCGACGCGCTCAGGTTGACCAAGCCATCTCCGTCTGCGCTCTCAAACGAGTTGCCGTCGAATACGGGATAGATCGCGCCCCGTCTCCTCCTGTCCAGAAGCTGGACCAGAAGGTGGCCATAATCGGCTCGGGACCATCCGGCCTCACTGCCGCCTACGAGCTCGCTCAGATGGGATACCACGTCACCGTCTTCGAAAAGCAGCAGGAACTAGGAGGCGCCTTCCGCTACGGCATACCGATCTACCGCCTTCCGCGAGAGGAGCTGGACAAAGACTTGGAGAGGTTCAGCTCGCTGGGCGTCGAATTCCGCACGGGAGTCGAGGTCGGAAAAGACGTCAAGCTCTCGGACCTCAAGGAGCAGGGGTACGGAGCCATACTGGTTAGCGTGGGACTCTCAATCAGTCGCGGGCTGCCTATCCCGGGCGCAGACCATACCGACGTTCTGCTGGCATTGCCTTTCCTTGCCGATTCGGCCACCGATAGGCCAACCATCGTGCCCGGCAGGGAAGTGGTGGTCGTCGGTGGGGGCAACGTCGCCTTCGACGTGGCGCGCAGCGCCCTCCGTCTGGGCGCCAAGAAGGTCCGAATGGCCTGTCTGGAAGCCAGACACGAGATGCCTGCCTGGCCTTGGGAGATCGAAGAGGCCCTCGAAGAGGGGATCGAAATCAATCCCTCGTGGGGGCCCAATCGCGTCTCGGTGGAGAACGGGAAGATAACCGGTCTCGAGGTTCGAGCCTGTACCTCGGTCTTCGATGCCCAGGGACGGTTCAGTCCCACCTATGATGATACTAAGCTGAAGACCGTCGCCGGGGACATCGTGATATTCTCCATCGGGCAGGGATCGGAAATCGATTTCGTCAGGGACCTCGGCGTCGAGCTGAACCCAAGGGGACAGCTGATAGTAGACCGCAACACGATGGGCACCAGCGTAGCGGGCGTGTTCGCCAGCGGCGAGGTAATGACCGGCCCGGGGGCAGCGGTCGACGCCATGGCCAGCGGCAGGCGCGCCGCCAAGGCGGTTAGCGCCTACCTCTCGAAAGGCGTTGTAATGGCTCTCGAGCCCGACTCGCTAAAGGCCGCCTCATCGCTCGAAGAGGAGACCATCTCCAAGATTCGCCAAGAAAACCGGGTAGCCATGCCGACCGTCTCCGCGGAAGAGAGAATGAAGAGCTTCGACCAGGTTGAGCTCGGCTACGGTGCTGCGCAGGCGATCAAAGAGGCTCAGCGGTGCCTGCTCTGCGCCGTCGGCGCGCAGCGCACCGTTCAGGTTTGCCCCGATTGCCTCACCTGCTTGCGCATCTGCCCCTTTGGCGTGCCGGTGGCCCGTGGTCGAGGGGTGGAAATACGCCTGGATCAGTGTCAATCCTGCGGCCTCTGCGCCAGTCGCTGCCCGCGCGGGATCATAACCCTGCGGCATTTCTCGCCTGAAGAGATCACGGCGCGAGTGGAGGCTGCCCTCTCACCCGAACAGCGGCCGGCCAGCGGGACCGTCCTGGTGGGCTTCGTCTGCCGCTACCACGTCGGTAGCTTGATACAGGACGGCACCGTCGGTCAGCTCAACTATCCCGATGGAGTGCGCGCCATCGAGCTACCATGCACCGGTCGCATCGCCGTCACCCATCTGCTGAAAGCCATTGAGCTGGGGGCAGACGGGGTGTTCGTCGCCGGCTGCGCCGACGAGAGATGCCACTTTGTCGAGGGGACCAAGTACAGCCAGGCAGCGGTCAAGCAAGCCCAGGGAATCATCAAATCCGTGGGACTGGAACCCGAGCGAATGCAGATGATTCTACTAGGCGATGACGCGAAGGAAATCGAGGCTGCTTTGGCCGGGGTGGTCGAGCAAGTGAAGGCCCTCCGCGCCAGTCCGGTGCCGAAGAGTTAGCGTAACGATACTCAAAACGTCTATAGTCACATCGAAGCGTCTTCTTTCCTCACCAGCGATTTCCATCCCACGTCGTCCAGCCTCTTGAACTCGACCAACTGCCACTCGGCAATCGCGTCCGGCACGTCAGAGTAACTGCCGTAGTCTTTGACGATCACGAAATGAGGGCGACCGTCGGCGTCGGTCGACGGCAGCAAACAATCGTGGGTTGAGCTGAAGTCGACCAATCGGTAGCGTCTCTGCTCGACGAGCACCTTATCGAGAGTGGCATCCAATCGTATCCACCGGCCTCGGAGATACACGGCGTTGAGACCGTGGTAGCCGATGCTGTCGCCCAGCAAGTCCACGTACTTCTGAGGCACGACGAGAGACCTGATATCCTGAAAGCCCACCTTCGAGGGAATGCCCGCGGCCCGCAACATCGCCGCGAACAGCACGGCCTTCTGCACGCAGAAGCCGTTGCCTATCTCCATTGTGTGGGATGCCCTCAAATCTTCCCACGAGAACACGTCCGGAGCAAAATTATACTCAATCCGGTCGCGGACGAAATAGAAGATCGCCTCGGCCTTTTCCACCTCGCCCGAAAGACCGGCGATAGCACCTCGTACACATTCGCGCACCAAGGGATGCTCGTAATTCAGATACTTCGTAGCCATCAAATTCACGTCGTCGTTGATAAGTTGCCTCAATGCAGCGCCCTCCGCACCTATCCGTCAAACACTGACAAATCTTTGCACTATTTACCACACTTCATCCGACCTTGCAACCTGCTTCTCCTGCCCACGCAGCACGGCTCTTTCCTTTCCGGGCACAACCCCTGACACCTCACCTCGCAGGCGTAATACCTTGGGAATCCGGCACCTCTTCCAGGTCGTGGTGACCGCCGAGGACGTGAAGGAGGGGAAGCCGGACCCCGAGATCTTCCGCACCGCCTCCGACCGGCTCGGCATCGCTCCTGTCGCTTGCCTGGTCATAGAAGACGCCGTCGCCGGCGTCCAAGCCGCCAGGCGGGCTGGAATAAAATGCCTCGCCGTATCCAACACCCACAGCCCGGATCGACTTCGTGAGGCTGACCTGGTCGTGAATTCGCTGCGCGAAATAAGCGTGCAGACGGTGACGGCAATGCTGCAAGGGCAGTAGCGGAGCCCAAGAGTTAGCGAGGGGGGAAGTCCTTTGCCTCTCCCCGCTCTCCGAAGATGCCGTCCTCGTATCCGCTGGTGCCGCCCCTCTCCATTATGCCCGCGAGCACATTCCACAGATTGTCCGGCACCTCGCGTTTATAGACGTACAGGTTTCTAATCGCCCTGACGTGCGCGCTGGTTCCACCTCCGCTGCCGCGTGAGGTTACCCCGAGCGAAGTACCACCCATGTCGGCCAGATTAAGGTAGGGCTCGTTGGCGGTAGCTTCCTCGTGAACCGGCACTCGGCGCAAATCTTGGTCGCTCCACCCGAGCTGGCGGACCCACTGCAGGGTATCTTTATAGTCAAAGAGGGTTAATTCAAACTCTTCCATAGCGTCGACCTCCATAATCTCGCGCATAAACCGCACCACCCAAGTGCAAATGGCGTGCCATCGCCGGTGACGTTACCGGCCGACCCGCACGCGATTAATCCCCCATAAACCTTTTCCACCCCACGCCGATAATAAGACATAGGAACCCTATCCTCGGGAGGGAATGGTTCATGCTCGGTCTGGACATCTGGTCGGGTTCGATTCTGATAAACCTGGTCGTCGCTTTCGCCCTCGCTTCACTAACCGCGTTCATGCTGCAAAAGCCAACCGTAGATCGCAACATCGGGCTGGCTTTCCTCAGCGTCGAGCTTGTCCTGGCCGTCTGGTCGTTAGGATACCTGGGAAGCTATCTGTCCGAGGAATTCGCCTCCAGCTATTGGTGGCATCACCTGGCCTTCGCGGCGATATGTTTCTTTGGTGTTTCGTGGCTGATTTTTTCCCTAGCCTCCACGGGACGTGCGCGGTGGCTGGCCTGCCGCCGCCTGGCAGTCCTGGTTGCCCCGAGCGTCTTGTTCCTCCTCGGCGTCGTGACCAACGACTGGCACCGGCTCTTCTTTACTGCGGTCTCTTTCAGGGGCTCGGGCACTCTGGAAACTTCGTACGGCCCTCTCTTCTGGGCACACACGGTTGTAACCTATTCCTACCTGGTCGTAGGCGTTATCCTGTATCTTCGGTTCTCCCCTGCCCAGACCGGCTGGTTCCGTCGGCTGAAATACATGTTCATGTTCGCCGTCATCCCTCCAGTCGCGATCAACATACTGGTGATCTCGAAGACAATCACCACCTCTATCGACCTGACACCGTTGACTGTCACCCTCCCGGTGATCACGTGCGCCATCGCCCTGTACCGCTACTGGATCTTCAACGTGGTCCAGAGCGCCCTGGCCCAGGCTATGGAACAGAACTGCGATGCCGTGGTGGTAATTGACTTGCAGCACCGCATCCTCGACGCCAATATCGCCTTCGGCCGGCTGGTTCAAGTGCCACGGGCCGCGCTCGTCGGCCGCAGCATCCACGACGTATCCGTTCAACTCGGCGGTAAGGAAGAACTGCTGGAGCAACTCTCCGTTCGACTTTCAACCAGGCAGGACCACCCAGGAGAGCGGGTGTCCGACGATATCGTGGTGCGGGGTGTACCACGCCAAGTATACGAGCTGCTTGTCGAACCAATCCGGGGCCCCGACGTTGACCTCATCGGGCGGATGGCAACCCTGAGGGACGTCACCACCGCGCGCGAAGTGACCCACAACCTGGAGGAGGCGGTGGCAAACCTGAGGGCGGTCCACGAAACCGCCGTCGCCATTACCTCGATGCACGACCTTGGCGGCGTCCTGGGGGTAATTCTCAACGAGGTCCACCGGCTAACTTTCGCCGATCACGCCAGCATCGCGACGTTGGACCGTGAGGGCAATCTCTTTACTACTCGGGCCCACGCACACAATGGAGTTGAGCTGAATCTCACTCCCACCTCGCGTCTCCCTTCGACCTTGAGCCGCGACATTCTCAGAGAGGGAGAGGCTCGCTTCGTCGAGGACGTAATTCAAGCCGGGGCGCAGCGCTCTTCGACCATGACCAACAGCACGCAGGCCTACGCTGGAGTGCCGCTGGTCAATCAGAATCGCCCGGTGGGCATTCTCTACTTAGCCTACAACCAACCTCACACGTTCGCTAAGGCTGACCGCCTGCTCATTCAAACGCTCGCCATTCATGCTGCCGTCGCGATCAACAACGCGCAAATGTTCGATGAGATCAACCTGGCCGCTAGCACTGATGCCCTGACCGGGCTCCCCAACCATCGGCATCTAATGGATCGGCTTGACGAAGAAATAGCGCGTGCTATTCGAAGCGAACATCCACTAGCAATTATGATGATCGACATCGACGACTTCAAGCTGGTCAATGACGCGCACGGTCATACCAAGGGCGATGATCTACTGCGCCTGGTATCCAAGACCCTGCGGGACACTCTAAGATCCACCGACAAGATAGGGCGTTATGGGGGCGACGAATTCCTCGCGCTGCTTCCCGAAACAGATCGCGACGAGGCCATACTGGTAGCGGACCGCTTGTTGACCGCTATTAGGAATCTCGATTTTCGCGTTCCGCGCCGTGGTGATTGCGTCACGCCGGACCCCGCGGCCCGCTCCGCGGACACACCGCGGGATAGCAGGGTAGCCATTCCCATCCACCTGTCCATCGGGGTAGCGGTATATCCTCACGACAGCTCCAATAGACCGGAGCTCATTAGCCTCGCCGATACGGCGATGGACAGGTGGATGGGAATGGCTAC
>JAMDCE010000334.1 GCA_023489135.1 Chloroflexota bacterium | reverse complement strand
CGCGTTGCGCTCCACCACGTCGCGCAAGCCCACCATCGATATAGACGAATTGGGAACCTCAATACCGACCCGCGACTGTCCGGGAACAGGAGCCTCGATGCGAATGCTGCGCGCCGCCAGAGCCAACGCGAGGTCGTTGGAGAGGACTGTAATTCTATTGACCTTGACCCCAGGGGCCGGCTCCAAAGCGAATTGTGTGACCGAGGGGCCAGTGTTGATCTCTCTCACCTTAGCCTCGACGTGAAAGTTGGCCAGCGCCTCCTCAATAACCTTGGCCTTCTGCCGTAAGTCGGTGTGGCTGATCTCCATTTCGGTCATGACTTGCAGAATATCCAGCGGAGGCAACGCCCACTCTCGGTGTCTGCCGCGTCCCTCCTTCTTAGGAATAGCAGTTCTTTCCTCTTCTTCCCAGTCCTCCTCGAATTGCCGGTCGAAGAGTTGTTCCTCTGGTTCGTCGTCCAAATCCGGCAAAGCAGCCACGGCAGGCTTTCCCTTGGGCTTGGGCGGCTTTCTCGCCTGCCCAGCCCGCATCATCCCTTCCGGCTCGTTGATTAGCACGGCCGGTTCGTCTGGCCACTCCCGGGCGGGACGACGAAGACCGGCCAGAAGCCCTCCCAACGCCCGGCCGATCTGGCTCAGCGACAGCTCGAAAGTCAGGATCGTCCCCACAATGCCGAAGGCCAGCAGGATGAGCGAGCCACCAACAGAGGCGACACTGGAATCGATAAGGAACCTGATTCCGTACCCCAGGTACCCACCACCCTGTCCCTGATCGGCCATCTGCCGAGGGTCGGGGGAATAGAGATGGAGAAACCCAAAAATGGCTATGAGGAGCAAACCGAGGCCCAACCCGTTGGCCGCTCGAAACCTGGTCAGCGGGGTCAGAGCCTGCCCGGCGACCAGGGCGGCGACAACCACCAGGACGACTGGCACGAGAAAGGATCCCCACCCGAAGCCCCGCATGACCCCTTCTCTCCACCAGCTCATCAACCCTTCGCTGCTGGAGGAAAGCAGGCCGACGACAGTCAATCCGGCCAGGGCCAGGAGCAATATAGCGATAATCTCTCTCCGGAGAGCCGGGGGGATATCAAGCCGTGGGCCAGCGATCCTGGCTTTAGATTGCTTCCTGGAATTAGGGAGAACCTTTTTCTTAGTCTTCCTGGCAGGGGGAATGGGTCTACACCTCCATTACCACCGGCAAGACGAGAGGGCGGCGGCGAGTCTTGGAATAGAGGAATTCGCTGACCACGTCCTTGATTTTGTGGTGAAGAAAAGACCATTCTGCAGGAGCTTCGCGGCCGTTGGTCAAGGCCTCGCGGACCTTTTCTTTGGTACTCTCGATCAGTTCGTCGGCCTCACGCACCAAAGAAAAGGTCCGCGAGACAATGTCCGGCCCAGCCACCAGGTGTCCGGTCTGCCGATCGATGGTCACGACCGCGATGAGAATGCCATCTCGCGCCAGAAGTTGCCGATCGCGAACGACGATGCTGCCTACGTCTCCCACGGTGACTCCGTCGACAAAGACGTAACCCGCTGGCACCTTTCCCACCACTTTTCCGAAATTATCCTCAAACTCCATAACGCTGCCAGCATCGCTGAGAATGATGTTCTCTTCGGGGATACCCACGCTGGTCGCCAGCTTCCGGTAGAGGACCATATGACGGTACTCACCGTGGAAGGGTACGAGGTAGCGCGGGCGGAGAAGGTTGAGCATCAATTTCAGCTCTTCCTGGCTGGCGTGCCCGGAGACGTGCACGGTGTCGACCGCGCCGTAGATGACGTCGGCGCCTTGCTGGAGCAGATTATCGATAATCCGCGCCACCGACGACTCGTTACCAGGGATCGGATTGGCCGAAACGATCACCGTATCACCCTGGACGATGCGGACCTGCCGGTAGTCCTGGTTAGCCATCCGGCCCAACACCGCCGTCGGCTCGCCCTGGCTGCCGGTGACGATGAGAACGGTATCGTGATAGGGCAATTTGTTGATCTCGTTCAGCGAGACCAGGGTATCTTCCGGCACTTTGAGATAGCCCAGCTCTCGAGCCATGGGGATGTTATTCTCCAGGCTGCGACCGACCACCGCCACCTTGCGACCGTAGCGGAAGGCCGTGTCGATGACCTGCTGCACCCGAGAGATTAGCGAGGCAAACGTGGCCACAATTATGCGCCCCTGCGCTTGACGGAAGATGCGATCGAACGCTTCACCAACAACCTGCTCGGAAGGCGTAAAGCCGGGCGACTCGACGTGAACGCAGTCCGAGAGAAGCACCAGGACGTTCTTGCCCCCCAGCTCGGCCAGCTTGGCGAAGTCTGTGGCCCGCCCGTCCACGGGAGTCTGGTCGAACTTGAAGTCGCTGGTGTGCACGATCAGGCCCGCCGGCGTGTCGATGGCCAGGCCCACCGAAGCGGGGATGCTGTGGCACACCTGGAAGAACTCTACCGTGAAAGGCCCTAGCTCGACGACATCGCCCGGGTCAACGGTGCGCAGGTCGGCCTGACCGAGCATTCCGTTCTCTCGAAGCTTCACTTCGATAAGCCCTCGCGACAGGGCCGTGGCATAGATAGGGGCGTTGATCTCGGGTAGAAGATAGGGTAAAGCCCCTATGTGATCTTCGTGACCGTGGGTGATCAGAATGCCTCTAATCCTGTCTCTCTTGCCGGCGAGATAACTGATATCCGGGATTACCAGATCTATCCCGAGCATCTCCTCTTCGGGAAAACCGACACCGACGTCGATGATCAGGAGGTCATCTCCATACCCGATGACCGTCATATTCTTACCCACCTCGGCCACGCCGCCGAGGGGAATTATCCTCACTCTATCGGAAGACAATTTGCTCCTTCCACTTCGAGCCCCTTGGCCTCGGTAATACTCACACGCTTCTGGATTTCCTGAAGCAATTTGCTTCGATCCTGCACGGAGCCGTAAACAGGGATAATTCTTCGTCCGTGAGCCTGCCGGTGCAAGAGGCCAATCAGGGCATTGGTGCCGGAATCCAGCAAATCGCGCCGCGACAATATCTTAGCCGCCCCCGGGTCCGTCTCTTCGCCCTTGACCTCAGCGGCGTCAACGGCGACCACGTCGCCCCAATGACAGTTCAAAGCAAGTCCAACGGAACGGAAGACAAGTCCCTTGTCGCTCAGCTCCAACGAAGAACCCAATTCTTCGAGAATATTCCAGCCGAGCAATGGGGCCGCCAGCGCCAGCAAGATCATCAGCGCGGCTGGCACCCACTCCACGGGAGTCAAGCCGTCCTGTGAAAGACTCCGGAGACTCCAAATGGCGAAAGCCTCAATGGAAGCAACTCCGAGCAGAAGGACGTAGCACAGCCTTCGGCCTTCTTGAGAGAGACGGTAAGTTCTGGACAAGGTGATCCCCCTAGAACAGAGTCAGTTGCTCCGCCACTTCTCTTTTCCGGTTTTCGGCTAGACGGCTGGCGTCGGCCAACAGTTTGGGGATTTTGCGGATGTCGGCCTCGAGAGCTACCCGCATCTCGTTGCTCCTGAGCGCTGCGGCTGGATGGTAGACGGGGAAATAGATCACGTCGTCCCGCTTGCGGGGGATGCCGTGGATTCGCGAGATCTTCTCGCCGGGGAAATACCGTGCCATCGAGAAACGGCCCAGCGTGACAATCATTTGGGGGGCTATCAGCTCGATTTGCCGGTCCAGGAACTTCTGACAGGCCGTAATCTCCTCTGGAAGCGGGTCGCGATTGGCCGGAGGCCGGCACTTCACCACGTTGGCGATGTAGACCTCGGCGCGCTTGAGGCCAATCAAGGCCAGGAGTTCATCAAGAAACTGCCCCGCGGCCCCCACAAAAGGTCTTCCCTGCTGGTTCTCGTGCCAACCGGGCGCCTCGCCAATGAACATCAAGTCCGCTCGCTCGTCGCCCTCGCCGGGGACAGTCTTCAGCCGAGATTCAGCCAATGCGCAAGCCCGGCAGCGCTCGATCTCCTGGCGTACTTCATCTAACCCCGACACCTCGACCTCCAGCCCGTTTTGCACCATTATAACTCAATGACATCTGGGCTTCAATAATCGGTCGGCTCCAGTCTGGAGATGGGTTTTGGTCCCCCAAAGGTCGCGCCCGGCTGCTGGGCAATCGTTTCCATCCCTCTCTGCCCCCCCAAGGTCGATGAGGAACGGCGATGCAGGGGGCAGAATGATAGAACATCCACTCGGTTCGCCGAAAGTAGCACCATTAGGGCAAGCGATCGTAGCGGTGTGGTGCCAGCCCTGACAATGACATCCAAATACTAGGCGAGCGGCTTGATAACCTTGTAGAACTGTGTCAGAACCTCGGGAGCGAGGGCCTGGGAACCGTCATTCACCCCAAAGCGGGAATCCACAACGCCTACAGGTAAGT